>JAIFLT010000205.1 GCA_020048955.1 Flavobacterium sp. | reverse complement strand
TTCCTAAACCTGCTGCCATGAAAGCATATTGCCAACCTAAAAGTATTTGCAAAGCAGCACCAAAAAAGTTACAGATGAATGCCCCAACATTTATTCCCATGTAGAAAATGTTGTATCCTTCGTCTTTCTTTTCCTTGTATTGGTCTTCGTTGTAGAAATTTCCTAAAAGAGTTGAAATATTGGGTTTAAAAAATCCGTTACCCACAATTACCAAGGTCATGGCTAAATAAAGCATTGGTAAACTATGAATTCCCATCATAAAATAACCTGCGCCCATCATTATTCCACCAATAACTATCGATTTTTTATAGCCCAAATACCTGTCGGCAACCAATCCACCTATAAATGGTGTTAAAAATACCAAAGCTATAAAAGTTCCATACAAATCGGAGGCTTCTTTTTCTGTCATAGCAAAACCCGCTTCAACATCTTTGAGATACAAAGTAAAAATTCCAATCATTAAATAGTAACCAAAACGTTCCCACATTTCGGATAAAAACAAGTAAGGCAATGCTTTAGGATGACTTTTCCACATAATATTCAATTTTAAAAAAACAAACCTACAAGGATTTCTTGTAGGTTTGAAAGATATAAAAATATTTTAAATAATAAACTAGGTTATCCCATTCATCATTTTCTTTAATCTTGGTGATAAAAATGCTAAAATTAAAGCTGCAATTCCACATAAAACAACAAATACCATAAAAAATTCGTACAAATTATGGATTTCAAAACCTGCAAATGAAGTATATTCTGTTGGTAATTGTTCTTTTTTAAATAGAGCAGCTTGCTCAAGGGTTAACGTTGTTTTTTTATCTAAAACATCTTGAAGATTAATTCCAATTTTTTCTGCTTTAACATATTTATCACCTGTTGCAGGAATGATAGCACCAAGAGAACCTGCCAATGCATAACCTGCAGCATTAGAGATGAAGAATACACCATATAACAATGAAGCAAAACGTTTTGGTGCTAATTTACCAACTAATGACAAACCAATTGGCGATAAACAAAGCTCACCTATTGTTTGAATTAAATAAAGAAGCATTAACCATTTTATGGCTAACAATCCTGAATTACCTAAATCTTTAACATTATGAGCGATAATAAAATAACTTAATGCAATAAAAGCTAATCCAAAGGCTTGTTTTAATGGAGATACTGGCTCTTTCCCTTTTGCTCTTAGTTTGTCCCAAAGTAAACTAAAAGGAAGTGCTAACATTACCACGAAAATTCCATTAAAAATTTGCACCATTGATGGAGGCATATTCCAACCAAAAATATTTCTATCCGTTTGGTTGTCTGCAATAAAAGTTAAAGAGGAACCCGCTTGTTCAAATGCTGCCCAAAAGAAAATTATAAAAAACGAAACAATATATATTACCCAAATTCTTTGTCTTTCAACCTTGCTTTCAGCTGAACTCATAATTAAGTATGCTAAAGAAATACCCGCAGAATATATAAATGGATAAATAATACCTTTGATCAATTGTCCCATTTCTACAGATGAAAAACCAAATTCTCCAACTAAAATGTATCTAAAAACGAAAAATAAAATTGCAAACAATCCGAACGCTATTCCTATAGCTTTGCTAGTAAATTTAGCCGTTTGTGTTTCTCCTTCTTCAAAATCACCTGCATCATTATTTTTTGGCAAACCACCAATAGGTCTTCCTTCGGGAGTAACAACATACTTATCTTTTAACATAAAGAAAGTTATTGTTCCTATAATCATTGCAATTGAAGCGGCTAAAAAGCCCCATTTAAAAGCAAAAATATCTCTAACTCCTGTGTCAGCATCTTTAACATCCCCAACCCACGGACAAATAAATTGACCTAAAAAAGCGCCAATATTAATACCCATATAAAAAATTGTGAAAGCAGAATCTAATTTACTCTTCTCTTGTTTTGGATACAAACTACCAACCATTGATGAAATATTTGGTTTGAAAAATCCGTTACCAAAAATTATAATGAATAAAGCAATCCACATAAACATTTTTGCACTACCTATATTTGTGTCAAAAGAAGAAGCACTAATAAACAATAAAAACTGACCAATTGCCATTAAAGTTCCACCAAACATAATGCTATATCTATTTCCAATATACTTATCAGAAATAAATCCTCCCAATAAAGGTGTTAAATAACATAACGCCAAAAATCCTCCATATATAATTGCAGCATCGGCTTCTTTAATTAATAAAGAATTTACCATAAATAAGGTTAAGATAGCTCGCATTCCATAGAAGTTGAATCGTTCCCACATTTCGGTGCCAAATAGTACCCAAAGCCCTTTTGGATGTCCTGTTTTTACTGTTGTTTCATTCATAGTTTCTAATTTAGTTATTTAGTTTGGTTTAAGTTTCTATTTAGTTTGTGTAAGTATTTATATATTCAGCGAAAGTTACTATTCTAGTGCTTTCAATTTTTTTTAAAACCAATAAATCATTATCTCCTGTAATTAAAAAATCGGCTTTCCCGTCGATAGCCAAATTCAATAAAAAATTATCTTTTGGGTCTCGGCAAATGGCAAGATTAGATACAACATCCAATTGTGTGCCATAGGTTTTAAACAGTTCTATTAGTAAATACCAATTACTTTCAGAAAAATATTTTTTTAACTTTGGTCTTCTAATAACTATATCAATCTCTTCTAACAAGTGACTAGAATAAAGAATTTTGACTTTGTTTTCTTTTAAAATACTATCTAAAGATTTTTATTTGTCTGAAATTATAAAACTTATCCAAAGATTTGTATCAAGTATTATCTTTTCTTTCTTCATACATTTTTTGTCTAACAACCTCAACTTCTTTAGTTATCGCTTCTAATGATAATGCCTCCTTCGAAAACTGTCTTGTTTTACTTAAAATACTTTCTAAACTTGGTTTACTTGATTTTTTTCTAATTTTAATTAAATCCATAGCCATTAAGTCTTTTAATAATTTTTTTGCTTTCGGATTTATGATATCTATTGTCATTGTTTCCATGATAGTTATTTTTATTTTCTATAAAACTACAACTTCTCTTTAATATAATTTGTCATTTTGTGCTACAATTCAATTTTGAACTCACTTTTTATATCCAATTTTCACTCTCTCGTTTTGAGTGGCAATTTCTTTATTTTCTGTCATCAAAAATTGAATTGCCTCAAATATATCTTCAAATTGGCTATCATATTTAGTTTCTAAATCTTTTATTTGAATTTGCAGATTTTCAATGTTTAACAATGTTTTTCGTAATGCAACAAACGCTCTTACAATCGCAATATTCATTTTTCGTGCTTTTGGACTTCTCAAAACGCTTGCTAACATTGTTACTCCATGTTCTGTAAAAGCATAAGGTAAAGCTGTTTTAGGTCTTGAAGAGGTCATCACAGATTGTGATGACATCATCACAACTTGTGATGATGAAAGTTCATCCCATTCTTCTTTTGTCAATCTGAACATGAAATCCTCAGGGAAACTGTCACTGTTTCTTTTAATTGCTTGATTCAAAACACGAGTTTCAACTTCATAAAGTTCGGCTAAATCAAAATCTAGCATAACTTTACTTCCGTTTACCTCATAAATTTTATTTTGAATAGTAACTAATTGCATTCTTACAACTTCTCTTTAATATAATTTGTCATTTTGTTGAACAACTGAATTCTAGTCTTTCCACCAAATATTCCGTGATTTTTATCAGGATAAATTGCCCAATCAAATTGCTTATTAGCTTGAACTAATGCTTCAATCATTTGCATACTGTTTTGAACATGCACATTATCATCGGCCGTTCCATGAATTAGTAAAAAATTTCCTTTTAATTTACTCACATGATTGATTGGCGAATTATCATCATATCCACTAGCATTTTCTTGTGGTGTTGTCATGTATCTTTCGGTGTAAATACTATCATAAAATCTCCAATTAGTAACTGGAGCAACGGCAATTGCCATTTTGAAAACATCAGCACCTTTGAACAAGCAATTGCTCGACATGAATCCGCCATAAGACCATCCAAATATACCAATTCTAGATTTATCTACATAAGCATAGCTCCCTAATACTTTTGCAGCATCAATTTGATCTTCAACTTCAAATTTTCCTAATTCTTTTTGAGTACATTTCTTGAAAGCCGCACCTTTATAACCTGTTCCACGACCATCAACACAAGCAATGATATAACCTTGCTGAGACAACATCATGAACCACATATCGTTAGTATCTAGCCAGTTATTAGCCACTTCTTGCGAACCTGGTCCAGAATATTGAAACATAAAAACTGGATATTTTTTAGTAGTATCAAAATCTTTTGGTTTAATCATCCAAGCGTTTAGTTTATGCCCTTTTTCTGTGGTAAGTTCGAAAAACTCTTTGGTTGGTAAATCATATTTCTTTAGTTTATCTACTAAAGCAGTATTATTTACAATTTCTTGAACTTGCTTTCCGTCTTTAGAACTGTTTAAAGTATAGGTTGGCGGAACAGTTGCACTAGAATAGGTATTTATAAAATAGGTGAAATCTGGACTAAAAGTTGCCACATTTGTTCCCACTTGTGAAGATAATTTTACTTTATTTTTTCCGTCAAGAGAAATTTTATAAACATCTCTAACAATAGAGCCATTTTCAACCGACTGATAAAAAATAGTTTTCGTTTTTTCGTCAAAACCATAATAAGATGTTACTTCCCAATTTCCTTTGGTAACTTGGTTTTTTAATTTTCCGTTTTTATCAAATAAATAAATATGGTTGTAACCCTCTTTTTCTGAAGTCCAAATAAAACTATTATCTTTCAAGAAGGTTAAATTATCAGTAACATCTACATAAGCTTTATCTTTTTCATTCAAAACTACTTTTGCAACAGCAGTAGTTGCATCGACAAAAATCAAATCTAAATTGTCTTGATGACGATTAAGAACTTGAACTGAAACTAAATTAGCATCATTTGTCCATTTCATTCTTGCAATATAGAAATCGGAGTAGTTTCCTAAATTTATGGGTTGAGAGATGTTACCGCTTAAACTATAAATATGCAGTGACACTAAGGCGTTTTTCTCTCCTGCTTTTGGATATTTGAATGTTTCAGATGTTGGATACAACTCTTTTTTATACAAATCCATTGAAAATTGTGGCACTTCACTTTCATCAAAACGAATGTAGGCTAACTTTTTACTGTCTGTACTCCAATCGAAAGCTCTTACAAAGGCAAACTCTTCTTCATAAACCCAATCAGTAATTCCGTTAATAATAGCATTTTTTACTCCATCGTTGGTGACACGAGTTGAATTTCTTGATGCTATGTCATAAATGTACAAATCATTTGTTTTTGCAAACGCAATTTTAGTTCCGTCAGGAGAAAAAGTTGGCTCTTGCACTTGCTCTAAAACTTTTGTAAGAACTTTTGTAGAAAGATTATACAAATAATAATCTGCAGTAAATGAATGACGAAAAATAGGGTTAGAATTATTAGCAATTAAAATTTGCTTTTCATCGTTACTAAAGGTGTAACTATCAATTCCATCGGCTAATTCTTTATAATCTTTAGAATTTAACAAAGTAGAAACTTTTTTAAGAGTAGCAAAATCGTAAAGATCAATTTGCTGAGACCTAGTGGCTCTATCAGAGTTTAGAACCGTGTACTGATTGGTGTTTTTCATGGCTTGCAACTCATCCATTCCTTTGGTACGAAAAGCGCCAGTGTAGATTTCTTCAACCGTAATTTTTTGCTGTGCAACGACAGAAAAAGTTGTTAAAAGAAAGACCGTAATAATTTTAGTAATTTTCATTTGATTGATTGATTATAAAACGAGTTCAATTTTAGTGAAAAAAACTTAAATAATGGCATATTTTTATGTTAAATGCAGTTTTTGTCTTTAAATTTCGATAGGTTACAATATAAAGACGTAAACTCGTAATTAATTTTTAAAAAAAAAGCAACCTATTTCATAAATCACTAAATTTGTATTCGATTTTTTATTTAAATGGAATCATTACACATAGCATTTCAGCCAAATGTAAAAGAAAAACTTCTTGAATTTTTAAACTCATTTTCAAAAAATGAATTGAAAATTGTTGAAGATGAAACTTCATTTAAGGAAACAAAAAGTTTTAAAGAACATCAACAAAGAATGAAACTTTCACTTGAAAGACTTCACTCGGGTGAAAGTAAAACAATAAGTTTTGAAGAATTAGATACTTTTTTAGAAGAAACTATTTCTAAACATGAAAATTGAGTTTACTATAGACTTCAAATTTCTGTTGGGTGAAATTATAACATATATTGCTACTGATAAACCTATAGCAGCTAGAAAATTCAAAAAAAAATTTAATGCTTTCAATAAAGAAAGACTTACAATTTTCATATAACTTCAAAAAATCAATTTATTTTGAGGATATATTAATTAGAGATTATGTATTTAAAGGATATACAATTACATACAAAATTGAAGAGAAGGATGATTTAGTATTAGTTTTAGGAATAATAAAAAATAAAAACACTTATTAATTCATATTAATGAACAACGCTATTGCCGGATTTTCAAAACTATCAAAAGAAGATAAAATCAATTGGATTGCTACTGAATACTTCAGTAATCCAACAGAAGCTATTACTACTATAAAACAATATTGGAATTCTGATTCTAAATTGCAACAATTGCATGATGAATTTATTGAAAACACCATAACCAATTTCTATTTACCGATGGGAATTGCTCCGAATTTTCTAATCAACAATAAGTATTATTCCGTGCCAATGGTTATTGAAGAGAGTTCTGTTGTTGCTGCAGCTGCAAAATCGGCTAAGTATTGGAGTACTCGTGGCGGATTTAAAGCAACGGTTTTGAATTCTGAAAAAATTGGACAGGTACATTTTATTTTTAAAGGTGATGTTCAAAAATTAGAAAATTTCTTCCATACAACAAAATCCAAATTCTTTTTAGAAACCGAAAACATCACCAAAAACATGCAAAAACGTGGTGGTGGAATTTTGGAAATTGAATTAAGAAATAAAACCAACGAATTAGAAAACTACTTTCAATTGCATGCTACTTTTGAAACGAAAGATTCTATGGGTGCTAACTTTATTAATTCTTGTTTGGAGCAATTTGCTAAAACCTTAAAAGAAGAAGCACTAAATTATGAAGGTTTTTCTGAAGAAGAAAAAAACATCCAAGTAGTGATGAGCATTCTTTCTAATTATGTTCCTAATTGTATTGTTCGTGCAGAAGTTTCTTGTAAAATTGAAGAATTGGCCGAAAAGAAAATCGAGAATCCACAAGAATTTGCAGAGAAATTTGTTCAAGCAGTGAAGATTGCAGAAATAGAACCTTTTAGAGCAGTAACGCACAACAAAGGAATCATGAACGGAATTGACGCAGTAATTCTTGCAACTGGAAATGATTTTCGAGCCGTTGAGGCTGGCGTTCATGCTTATGCTTCTCGAAACGGAAAATATTCAAGTCTATCACATGCTAAAATAGAAAATGACGTCTTTACTTTTTGGATGGAAATTCCGTTAGCTTTAGGAACTGTTGGTGGATTAACTTCATTGCATCCTTTAGTAAAAATGGCTTTACAGATATTAGGGAAACCATCGGCACATGAATTAATGCAGGTTGTTGCTGTAACTGGATTGGCACAAAATTTTGCTGCTTTACGTTCGTTAACCACAACTGGAATTCAAGAAGGACACATGAAGATGCACATAAATAATATTTTGAATCAATTTCAAACTTCTGATGAAGAGCGAAAAATGATTAAAAAACATTTTGAAAACAATACGATTTCTCATGCGGCAGTTGTAGAATTTATTGAGAATTTAAGAAAATAGTTTTTAAGTAAATCACT
>JAIFLT010000131.1 GCA_020048955.1 Flavobacterium sp. | reverse complement strand
GCAAGGTTTAGCAATAAACATTCATTGTCGCGATGCTTTTGATGAAACATTTGAAGTTCTTGAAGGAGAAAAAAGCAATGATTTATTCGGGATTTTTCATTGTTTTACAGGCAATTTTTCTCAAGCAGAACGCGCTATTTCTTTAGGATTAAAACTCGGAATTGGTGGCGTAGCAACTTTCAAAAACGGAAAGATTGATCAGTTCTTGAAAGATATCGATTTAAAACATATTGTTCTCGAAACCGATTCGCCTTACCTAGCACCAAATCCTCATCGTGGCAAACGAAATGAAAGCAGTTATACCGTTTTAGTAGCTCAAAAATTGGCCGAAATTTATAATCTTCCCATTGAAGAAATTGCTCAAATTACTACAGAAAACGCAAAGGATATTTTTGGAATTTAATTTTTCTCATACAAATTACACAAATTCACTCGTTAGCGATTAGGCAATAACACTAAAGGATATAGGTAACAAAAATTTGTAATGACGAACAAACATCTAAATTAGAATTATGATAAACAGTATTAAAACCAACCTAAATAACATAGAAGAGGTTAGACCATCCGTAAACCGTATATATTTATAAAATTTCATTAAAGCTTCAATAAAATGATAACAGATAAAAATTTAGCGCGTCTTGCAGGATTTTGTTACTTAATTGTAATTGCTACAGGATTGTTTGCAGAAGTTTTTGTAAGACAAGCATTGAAAGTATCAAATGATGCTATGGCTACAGCAAACAATATTCAAAACAACGAAATGTTATACCGATATGGTTTGGTTGCAGATAGTATCAATTTTGTTATCGGCTTACCTACTATTCTTATCATTTACTATTTCTTTAAACGAACCAATAAATTACTACTTCAACTTGCAGTAGTGCTGGTAGTTATTCAAACTGCAATTATTGCGGTAAATTTACTCAATCAAATTACACCATTACTATTATTAGGGAATGATACTTATTTGAACTCATTTCAGACCAAACAGTTAGCTACACTATCATTATTGTCATTAAATATTCAAGCACAAGGTTATGCAATTGGATTACTATTTTTTGGATTTTATTGTTTAATCATTGGATATGTAATTATTAAATCAAAAGCAATTCCAATAATAGTTGGTATACTTTATGCTTTATCAGGGCTTTGTTATTTAATCAATAGTTTTACTATGTTTCTTTCAAAAGGTTTTGAAAATCCATATTTCATCTATTTAGCCATTCCAATTTTTATTGGAGAATTGGCACTTTGTTTATGGTTACTTGTAAAAGGCATTGACACTTCCAAATTAGAGCATAACAGATAAAAAATAGTGCCAAACAAAAATACCCAATCTCTTACAACATTTTTATAAAATTGCGATTTCAATCATAAAATCAAGGTCATTTTTTAATTATATTCTTTGTGCAAAAGTGGAATTAATCAAAAAGTCATAATTTTTTTGTTATTTTGTTGTTCTTAAAAATGAAATATAAAATGCAAAAATTTGACGCCATTCGTCCGTTTTATGAAACCGAAGTTAATGATGCTATAAAAGCTTCGTTAAATCATCCGATGATGAAAGCGATTATGAATTTTACATTTCCTAATGTTGACGATGAGGTTTGGAAAGAACAACTGAAACGTACACATTCTATCAGAGATTTTCAATGCAACTTTATCTATCAAGCCATTCAAAAAGTATTGCAAAAATCATCGGAAGGATTATCTACTTCTGGATTTGAAAAATTAGAAAAAAACACTTCTTACCTTTTTATTTCTAATCATCGCGATATAATTTTAGATACTTCTTTATTGAACGTTTGTTTGTTTGATCATGGATTAGTAATGACGGCGTCTGCTATTGGTGATAATCTTGTGAAAAGAGATTTTATGAATACCTTGGCTAAATTAAATCGTAATTTCTTGGTTCAAAGAGGATTATCGCCACGTGAATTATTGCAAAGTTCTAAATTGATGTCAGAATATATTGGCCATTTACTTCTTAGAGAAAACCGTTCGGTTTGGATAGCACAACGAGAAGGAAGAACTAAAGATGGAAATGATGCCACACATTCTGGAGTTTTAAAGATGCTCGGAATGGGTTCTGACGAGAACAATTTAATGGATTATTTTAAGAAACTCAAAATTGTTCCGGTTTCAATTTCATACGAATATGATCCAACCGATGCTTTAAAAATGCCACAACTTATGGCTGAAGCCAATGATGAGGTTTACATTAAAGATAAAAACGAAGATTTTGTAAATTTATTAAGCGGCATTATTGGTCAGAAAAAACGAATTCACATTCACGTTGGCGATGTTTTAGATGCTGAATTGGATTTGATTTCGACTGAAAATGATAATTTGAACAAACAAATTCAGGCATTAGCTCAGGTTATTGATGATTCTATTTTGCAATCCTACAAATTGTGGCCAACCAATTACATTGCCTACGATTTATTTAATAAAACTAACAACTATTCAAACAACTACACAGAAAACGAAAAGTCGTTATTTGAGCGCCGATTAGAAATGAAGATTGATGTGACCAATGATTTTATGGTAGAGAGTTTTTTAAATATGTATGCCAATCCGGTTGTGAATAAATCCAAATATGAGAATGCAATCTAAACCAAAAATATTTCTGATTTATACTGGTGGAACTATTGGTATGATGAAAGACTTTGAAACTGGTGCTTTAAAAGCATTTGATTTCAATCAATTGTTGGATAAAATCCCTGAGTTGAAACAATTAGATTGTCAAATAGAAACTTTTTCATTTGATAAACCTATAGATTCTTCTAATATGAATCCTGAAAAGTGGGTTCAAATTGCTTCGGTTATCGAAGATAATTATGCACAGTTTGATGGATTTGTAGTTTTACATGGGTCCGATACAATGTCCTATTCGGCTTCTGCATTGAGTTTTATGTTAGAAAATGTTTCTAAACCTATTGTTTTTACAGGATCACAACTACCAATTGGCGATTTAAGAACCGATGCTAAAGAAAATTTAATCACTGCAATTCAAATTGCTTCTTTACAGCAAAAAGGTAAAACAGTTGTTCAAGAAGTTTGTTTGTATTTTGAGTATAAATTATACCGTGGCAACCGAACGACCAAAATAAACGCCGAACATTTTAATGCGTTTACTTCGCCAAATTATCCTGCGTTGGCGGAATCTGGAGTTCATTTGAATGTAAATAATGCTTATTTATTGCCTAAAAACTCCAAAAAACTTATCGTTCATAAAGAATTAGATGATAATGTGGCAATTGTAAAAATGTTTCCAGGCATCAGTGAATCGGTTTTTTCAGCCATTGTTGCTATACCCAATTTAAAAGGAATCGTTTTAGAAACTTACGGCTCCGGAAATGCTCCTACCGAAGATTGGTTTATTCAAATTTTGAAAAAAGCCATCAAAAATGGCTTGTATATCATTAATGTAACACAATGTTCTGGCGGAAGTGTGAGCATGGGACAATATGAAACAAGCACACAATTAAAAAAAATCGGATTAATTTCTGGAAAAGATATTACTACAGAAGCAGCAATTACAAAATTGATGTATTTGTTAGGTCAAAAAGTAGCTTCAAATGTTTTTAAAACCATTTTTGAAACTTCTTTAAGAGGAGAGATGCAATAAGCTTTGATTATTGCTAAATTTTATTGTTCTTTGCATAACATTTTAGAGAGGTGTCCGAGTGGTTGAAGGAGCAAGCCTGGAAAGTTTGTATATGGGTAACTGTATCGTGGGTTCGAATCCCATCCTCTCTGCTAATTACTTTTTAGTTTCTACAATCTAAAGGAATTTTATAAAGCTATTGTTGTTTTATTCAAACTTCATATAAATTAATTTTTAATGCGATTTTATTTTTCCTTAATAACTTTATTTTTCTTTTTTAGTGCTTTTGCGCAGCAAGAAGTTGTGGAAAAAAAGGTGGTAGATTCTTTATACAGAGAAGATCAATTTTATTTGAATTTTACCTTTAATAATCTTCAAAAGAAACCTGATGGTTTAAATCAAAATAAATTTTCTCCTGGAATTGCTTTTGGTTTTTTGAGAGATATGCCAATTAATAAGAGTAGAACTGTTTCAATAGCAGCTGGTTTGGGATATTCATTAAATATTTTTAATGAAAATATGTATCAAAGTCAAAGTGTTGTTACTAGTTCTTCATATAATTATGAAATTTTATCACAAGATATTTATTACAAAAGAAATAGGTTTACTCAACACTTTATGGATCTTCCAATTGAATTTAGATGGCGTTCTTCCACTCCAGATTCTCATAGATTTTGGAGAATTTATACGGGTTTCAAATGGAGTTATTTAATTGGGGATAGATATAAATTTGTAAATGACGTTCAAACAAAAGTTTACAAGTCTAATAATGATTTGAATAAATTCCAATATGGTTGTTATATGGCAGCTGGTTGGAATACTTGGAATTTTTATGCTTATTACGGATTAAGTTCAATCTATAAATCGGCTAAGATTAATGGTGAAGATATAAAAATGACCACTTTTAATCTTGGGTTACAATTTTATATTTTATAGCCACAAAATCCACATTAAGATTTGAGGCAACATTCCTGCTGCATATCCTATAATTAACTCTTCTATGGTGTGAGCTTTCATTACAAGTCTTGATGAAGCTACAATTCCTGTTATTAAAAACAAAGAGGCAATACTATAAATAATGTTCAACTCATTATGCATGCTCAATCCTATTACAAAAAAACTAAGCGCACTCATTGCTATCATGTGAATACTTGCTTTGATTTTAACAAATAGTAGTGCAAAGGCAATGAAGGTGCTAGCAATTCCTCCAAGAAAGAAAAAATACAACTCCGGAAAGCGTTCAATAGTAACACTTTTCTGAATTAAAACTGCGGTTAAAATCATTTGCATCAACAAAGGTGTCTTTCTTTGGGATAACTCAGAGAGCATTATAGAATCTACTTTTCCAAAAGTTTTAAGTAAATAAAAGAAAGATAGTGGAAGGAAAAATGTAATTATAATTACTTGAAGCAACAGCAAATAATATTGTTCTGTTATGTAATAATTACCTCCAAAAAGTATATAAAAAACAGTACCTAATATCGGAATGAAAATAGGATGGAAGAGGTACGAAAAAAAAGGAAGTATTTTTTTCAAAGTAAAGTATTTGACAAACAAATTTAAGATTTTTAGAATTAAATCTTCTTTCTCATTCGAGCCACAGGAATATCTAATTGCTCGCGATATTTTGCAATAGTTCTTCGTGCAATTGGATATCCTTTTTCTTTCAAAATTTCGGCTAATTGATCATCTGGAAGTGGTTTGCTTTTATCTTCTTCTTCAATAGTATTTTGAAGAATTTTTTTGATTTCTAAAGTAGAAACATCTTCACCTTGATCGTTTTTCATGGCTTCAGAGAAGAATTCTTTTATCAATTTTGTACCATAAGGCGTGTCAACATATTTACTGTTTGCCACACGAGAAACGGTTGAAATATCAAGACCAACCATGTCTGCAATATCCTTCAGAATCATTGGTTTCATTGAAGTTTCTTCGCCATCAAGGAAATATTCTTGCTGAAAGTGCATAATAGCATTCATGGTAACATATAGTGTTTCCTGACGTTGTTTTATAGCATCTATAAACCATTTTGCCGAATCTAATTTTTGTTTAATAAACTGAACGGCATCTTTTTGAGAATTGGATTTGTCTCTCGAATCTTTATAGGTTTGCATCATTTCTTGATAATCTTTAGAAACGTGCAATGAGGGTGCGTTTCGTCCATTTAAAGTCAATTCTAGTTCGCCATCATTAATTCTGATTGCAAAATCGGGAACAATATTTTCGGTAACTTTATTGTTTCCTGTAAAAGAACCTCCGGGTTTTGGATTTAATTTTTCAATTTCATGAATTGTTTTCTTCAAATGATCTTGAGAAATTCCGTATTTCTGTAATAATTTGTCGTAGTGTTTTTTAGTGAAAGCATCAAATTGATTTTCGATGATATCAATGGCTAAATCAACATATTCTGTGGGTGTTTTGTGTTTTAATTGTAACAACAAACATTCTTGTAAGTCGCGCGCACCAACACCTGCAGGTTCTAATTCGTGAATGATATGTAACATTTTTTCAACCATTTTCTCGTCAGTATAAATACCTTGAGTAAAAGCCATATCGTCAACAATATCTTGAATGTTACGTCTTAAATAACCATCATCATCAATACTTCCTACAAGGAATTCGGCAATATCTCTTTGCTCATCAGTAAGTATAAAAGTATTCAATTGATTAATCAAATCTTGATGAAAGCTTACTGGCGCAGCAAATGGACTTTCCCGATCATCATCGTCATCACTATAATTATTGGCTTGAAGTTTGTAGTCTGGTGTTTCGTCATCGCTCAAATATTCGTCGATGTTGATGTCTTCAGCTTCAATGTTGTCGCTTCCTTCATAATCATCATATTCGTCGTTGTTGTCTAGTTCATCTTTTTCATAAACTTCTTCATCATCTTTACCCGATTCTAATGCCGGATTCTCATTCATTTCCTCCAATAATCGCTGTTCAAATGCCAAGGTAGGCAATTGAATCAGCTTCATCAACTGAATTTGTTGAGGAGATAATTTTTGAGATAATTTGAATTGTAAGTTTTGTTTTAACATTTTTATTGTTTGTGGTTTGTGGTTTATTGTTTATAGTTGCTTAAAAACAACCAACTATAAACTATAAACAATAAACGTTTTTTTAAAATTCTGCGTTTTGTGGCGTTCTTGGAAAAGGAATTACGTCTCTAATATTTGTCATTCCGGTTACAAATAATACTAATCTTTCAAATCCTAATCCGAAACCTGAGTGAACAGCCGAACCAAATTTTCTTGTGTCTAAATACCACCAAAGTTCTTCTTCATCAATTCCTAAAGCTTTCATTTTTTCCACCAACACATCGTAGCGTTCTTCTCTTTGCGAGCCACCAACGATTTCTCCAATTCCAGGGAACAAAATATCCATTGCCCGAACTGTTTTTCCATCTTCGTTCAAACGCATGTAAAACGCTTTGATATTAGCAGGATAATCAAACAAAATTACTGGACATTTGAAGTGTTTTTCAACCAAATAACGTTCGTGTTCACTTTGTAAATCGGCACCCCATTCGTTGATGATATAATTGAATTTTTTCTTTTTATTTGGCGTTGAATCTCTTAAAATATCAATAGCTTCAGTATAAGAAACACGTTTGAAATTGTTTTCTAAAACAAAATTTAATTTTTCTAACAAAGCCATCTCGCTTCTATCAGCTTGTGGCTTAGATTTTTCTTCTTCCAACAAACGACCTTCTAAAAACTTCAAATCGTCTGGGCATTTCTCTATCGTATATTTAATTACGTATTGGATAAAATCTTCTGCCAAATCCATATTATCGTTCAAATCATTGAAAGCCACTTCGGGTTCAATCATCCAAAATTCTGCTAAGTGACGCGATGTGTTGGAGTTTTCTGCTCTAAATGTTGGTCCGAAAGTATAAATTTGACCTAATGCCATAGCAAAAGTTTCTCCTTCTAACTGACCTGAAACGGTAAGATTGGTTTCTTTTCCGAAGAAATCTTCTTTATAATTTACTTTTCCGTCTTCGGTTCTTGGTGTGTTTTCAAAAGGTAAAGCCGTAACTTTAAACATTTCGCCAGCACCTTCAGCATCTGAACCAGTAATGATTGGCGTATTTACATACACAAACCCTTTTTCTTGAAAATAAGTATGAACCGCATGAGCCAAAACCGAACGAACTCTCATGATGGCTCCAAAAGCATTCGTTCTTACTCTTAAATGCGCATTTTCACGAAGAAATTCTA
>JAIFLT010000002.1 GCA_020048955.1 Flavobacterium sp. | reverse complement strand
CAAGTCATGATGGCTCCAAAACTACTTTTCGGATTAAAATCATCAAAATAAGTCTTTGAAAAACAAATAATTGGAGGTTGATTTGCATCAAATTTTAGGGCATAAACTGGATTTTGTTCTTCACTCAACTTCTGAATTTCAAAACCTTGATTGGTCAAAGTTTCTGCTACTTTTGGAAACATTGCTGTAGCTTCCGTTCCACCAGAATAGCAAAAAACTTTTTGTATTCCGAAATGAAACGCTAGTGTTTGTGCCCAAATTTGTGACAAATGACTTCGTCGGGAATTGTGTGTACAAATGAAGTTTAATCGAATTTCTTCGTTTGAATTTACTTTATTTTGGATATAATCAATCAAAGGGTGCAAAACTTCTTTTCTTTTATTAGAAACATTTTTTTTTGAAATTGTCTCGATTGTATTATTTAGTTTTAGAAACATATCATTTCTTTTTAAAGGAACAAAAAATAAAATTCTGAGTTGTATCAAAAGGTGTTTGATGATTTTCTTCAAAGCACTTTATTCTTTTAAAATCATTATTAAAAATAGTTTCAAATTTTGATTCAGAATATTGTGAAATTTCTAATCCACTGCATTTTAATGGACCACTTTCTGAAAATGTTCCCATAAATAAAAAACCATTGGAATTAACAGATTCAGAGACTAACTTTTTGTAAATAGCAATCTCTTTTTCAGACGTTAAGAAATGAAAACTTGCTCTATCATGCCAAACATCAAAAGTTGTTTCTGGCTGAAAATTTAAAATGTCAGAAACTATAAAAGTTACTTTTTCTGACTTTGCTCCTAACCTATTTTTGATTCGCTCAATCGCATTTTCAGAAATATCTAAAAGAAATAAATTGGTATAACCCATTTCTAATAAATTATCAATCAAATAACTATCGCCACCACCAATATCAATGATTTTAGCTTCTCTTGAAATGTTATTTTCAATGAAAAAATTAATCGATGTTTGAGGTTTTTGTTGATACCAACTTACCTCAGTTTCTTGCTTGGTTGCAAAAACGTTTTCCCAATGTTGTTTTTTATCTGACATATTTTTTAGTGATAAATAAAAAGTAATTAGTGATTCGCTTTATTTAAATTTTTTACTTTTTTTACTTTTTTTGATTTTTTTGATAAAAAAATTAACAACAACCAGAATCTGGAGTACAACAAGAGGTTTCTTTTTGCTTCCACTCGCCTAGCTGCACTTTTATTTTTTCTGGCGGTATACCACAATTGTCTTTAGCCAAACAGTCCGTTAGCTTTGATTTCAATTGAAAATTAGTTCCATCAAATTCCAAACCGAATTTTCCGATAGTTGCTACCATTTGATATTCTACTTCAATTTCTAAATCTGGAATTTGCAATTTAGCTTCCGATAATGCAATAATGTGAGCCAATTTTTCAGGATGCAATCGGTGATCATAATCGTTGGCTTCCCAAAGTTGGAAATTTACAACTTCTTCAGTTCGAACTGTTCCACCACAATCAATGAAGTGTTTAGTGATTTTTCCAACTTCTGTAACATGAAAATGACTTGGAACCAATTCGCCATTTGGTAATTGGAAAGCAATCTGAGTAAGATTTTTTAATTCATTTTTTATTTCTGATAGTTTCATGGTAGGAGTATTAAGTATTAAGTATTAAGTATTAAGTATTAAGATTAAAGTATTAAGTATTAAGATTAAAGTATTAAGTATTATATTAAGTATTAAGATTAAAGTATTAAGTATTAAGATTAAAGTATTAAGTATTAAGATTAAAGTATTAAGTATTAAGATTAAAGTATTAAGATTAAAGTATTAAGATTAAAGTATTAAGATTAAAGTATTAAGATTTTGGAATTTATCTAACAACATTTATTCTTTAATTTGTGTCGAATTATGCCAAAATGATTTTCTATTTTATCAATAGTATCCGAATTTATACAGTAACAAATTGCAGTTCCTTCAATCGTCCCTTTAATGATGTTGGCGTTTTTTAATTCTTTAAGATGTTGCGAAACTGTGGGTTGCGCCAGCGGCAATTCGTTCACAATATCACCACAAATACAAGCCTCTACCGACAATAAATAATCGACAATTGCAATTCTAGCTGGATGCGAAAGTGCTTTAAATAAGGTTGCTATTTCGTTGTGTTCTTCTGAAAATGATTCTGATTTAGATGCTCCCATTTGTTCAAAATTATTATATTGCAATATTACAATAAAACAATACTAAAAACCAAATTATAGCTGTTAAATTTTATATCTATTTTCAACATTCACTAATTGGAAATAATTTCATACTTTTGAAATCTTAAAAATTTAAACAAATGGCAGCAATAACATTAGGTGGAAACCCTATAAACACAAATGGTTCATTACCTCAAGTAGGTTCAAAAGCAACCGATTTTCAATTAATCAAAAACGATTTATCAGTAGCAACTTTAGCAGATTTTGCAGGATGCAAATTGGTTTTAAACATTTTTCCAAGTATTGATACAGGAACATGTGCTACTTCAGTTAGAACTTTTAATGCTAAAGCGAGTACTTTAGAAAACACTAAAGTTTTATGTATTTCAAGAGACTTACCTTTTGCACAAAAACGTTTTTGTGGCGCAGAAGGACTAGAAAACGTGGTAAACCTATCAGATTTTAAAGAAGGAAGTTTTGGAAAGAATTATGGCTTAGAAATTATTGATGGTCCATTAGCTGGATTACATTCAAGAGTGGTTATCGTTCTAGACGAAAATGGCGTTGTAAAACATGCCGAACAAGTAGCCGAAATTGCAGACGAGCCCAACTACGAAGCAGCTTTAGCCTCTCTATAAAATGGAATTTGAAAGAGACAAAACATTCTTAACTGGAAGATTTAAAAGTATGGGATTTGCCTTTAAAGGCGCCATAAAATTGATTACAACAGAGCACAGCGTAATGGTACAAAGTTGTTTGGCTGTTGTACTAATAATTGCTGGTTTCTACTTTGAAATTTCTCATGAAGAATGGCTAATTCAAACCCTTGCTACTGGTTTGGTTCTTGGAATCGAAGGTTTGAATACAGCTGTCGAAAAAGTGGCCGATTTTATTCATCCTGAATATCACGAGCGCATTGGCTTTATAAAAGATATTGCCGCTGGAGCCGTATTTTTTGCAGCAATTACTGCTATTGCTGTGGGTTGTATTATTTATATTCCAAAATTTTAATCGATTACAATATAAAATTTCTATTTTTTTTATATCAACTATTTAATTTCGAATGGCAAAACAAGTAAAAAAAGAAAACACAAAATCTGACGAACTAGGAGAAAAACTTCCTTGGAAAATGAAAAGACAATACAAAGTGGTTTTTGGTTGTCTTTTAGTGCTTTTATCCATAGGACTTTTAGTAGCTTTCATTTCGTTTTTCATGCATGGTCAAGAAGATCAAAGTGTAGTTACTGCATTGTCTGACAGAAATCAACCGGCAGAAAATTGGTTGGGAAAAATTGGGGCTTTTTTAGCGGACTTCTTTATTTATAAAGGATTTGGAGCTGCATCGTTCCTTTTTGTAAAATTGTTTTTCATTACTGGTGCTTTCATGGTTTTAGATTTGCCATTAAAGAAATTAAAATCAACTTGGTTTTGGGATTTATTTGCTATCATTATTTTATCCATCCTTTTCGGATTTTTTGCCAATTCTATTCCTGAACTTGGCGGCACTATTGGTTATGAAATGAATCAATTATTTCAAGATTATATCGGAAAAATTGGAACATTCCTTGTATTAATTTTTGGTTTAATAATTTATTTATTGTTCAAAATCAAAATATCTCCAGATAGTATCAAGATGTTTTTTGAGAAAAAACAAAAAGAATTTAATGAAGATATTGATTCCTTAAAATCTAAACCTTCTGAAAATGCTACAGGTGCATACAACCTTGAGGAGTATGCCGTCGAAGAAGCAAAAGATGAACTTGATGAAGCGTTTGAAGAACCTTATTTAAAACCTGTAACTTCCCAATTTGAAGTCAATAAAGAAGCTTTAAAACCCACTATTTCCAGTTATTCTGAAATTGAATTAGAACCTACATTAAAAAACGGACCAAAGGCAGCATCTTCACTTACATTAGAAATTGAGCAACCTGTATCATCAAAAGAAGAACCTACAAAAGAAGTAATCAAAACTAATGATGAGGCTTTTGTAATCGAAAAATCGCAAGATGAAGATACTGTTGAAGAAAATTTGGCAGCAAAATTAGTAGCCGATTTTGGTTTGTTCGACCCTAAATTAGAATTATCCAATTATAAATTTCCAACAATTGATTTACTGAAAGAATATGCTAGCGTTGGAATTACCATCAATCAAGAAGAATTAGAAGGAAATAAAAATAGAATCGTTGAAACGTTAAAAAACTACGGAATTACGATTTCTCAAATTAAAGCCACTGTAGGCCCATCTGTAACGCTTTATGAAATTGTTCCCGATGCTGGAATTCGTATTTCTAAAATCAAGAGTTTAGAAGACGATATTGCACTTTCACTTTCAGCCTTAGGAATTCGTATCATCGCTCCTATTCCAGGCAAAGGCACAATTGGTATTGAGGTTCCGAACAAGAATCCTACCATGGTTCCGATGAAGACGGTTATTGCATCTGCAAAATTTCAAGAAGCCGAAATGGAATTACCAATTGCCTTAGGAAAAACAATTTCTAACGAAACCTTCGTATTTGACTTAGCCAAAATGCCTCACCTTTTAATGGCTGGTGCAACTGGACAAGGAAAATCGGTTGGTTTGAATGCTGTTTTAACTTCCTTATTATACAAAAAACATCCTGCCGAAGTAAAGTTTGTCTTGGTCGATCCGAAGAAAGTGGAGTTAACGCTTTTCAACAAAATTGAAAGACATTATTTGGCAAAATTACCCGATTCTGAAGATGCTATCATAACAGACAACAGCAAGGTTATCAACACCTTAAATTCACTTTGTATTGAAATGGACAACCGTTATTCTTTACTTAAAGATGCTATGGTTAGAAATATTAAAGAATATAATGAGAAATTCAAACAACGTAAGTTAAATCCAGAACACGGACACCAGTTTTTACCCTATATTGTATTAGTGGTCGATGAGTTTGCCGATTTAATCATGACCGCCGGAAAAGAAGTGGAAACACCCATTGCACGTTTGGCGCAACTAGCACGTGCCATCGGAATTCACTTAATCATTGCTACACAAAGACCTTCGGTTAATGTGATTACAGGTATGATTAAAGCCAACTTCCCTGCAAGAATTGCTTTTAGAGTGACTTCTAAAATTGACTCCAGAACGATTTTAGATTCGGGTGGTGCCGATCAGTTGATTGGACGAGGTGATTTATTGTTTTCCAATGGAAATGATTTAGTTCGTGTGCAATGTGCTTTTGTAGACACGCCCGAAGTAGAAAAAATTGTAGATTATATTGGCTCTCAAAAAGCTTATGCAAGTGCGTTCATGCTGCCGGAGTATATTGGAGATGAAAGTAACGTAAAATTAGACATTGATATTTCCGAAAGAGATTCGATGTTTAGAGAAGCCGCAGAAATAATTGTAACTGCTCAACAAGGTTCGGCATCATTATTGCAAAGAAAATTGAAACTAGGTTATAATCGTGCCGGAAGACTAATAGATCAACTAGAAGCTGCCGGAATTGTGGGCCCTTTTGAGGGTAGCAAAGCCAGAAGTGTAAACATTGCTGACTTAGTAGCCTTAGATCAATTTTTAAACAATGAACAAAATAATAATTAAAATGAATAAATTTCTGTCACTTGCGTTACTACTTTTTGTTAGTCTAACCGCTAATGCACAAGATAAAAAAGCAAAAGAACTTTTAGACGATGTAACTGAAAAAATTAAAAGTTACAAAAATATCGTTATTGATTTTAAATATACATTGAATAACGCCAAAGAAAATATTAATCAAGAAAGCAAAGGAAATGTAACTTTGGAAGGAAATAAATATATCTTAAATTTTATGGGGGTTACTAAAATTTATGACGGAAAAAAATCTTATACTATCAATCCTGAAGACGAAGAGGTTACAATTTCAAGTGTAAATGATAAAGATGAAAAAGCAATTACACCAGCAAAAATGTTAACGTTTTTCAATAGTGGTTATAAATATTATATGGATATTCCACAAAATATTAAAGGACGTAAAATTCAATACATCAAATTAATTCCGAATAATGCAAAAGACCAACGCAAAGAGGTTTTACTCGGAATCGATGTTCAAACCAAAACCATTTACAACCTTATAGAAGTTGGCAAAAATGGCACCAAAACTACCTTGACTGTTAATTCTTTCAAAACCAATCAGCCATTGTCAAAAAATCAATTTACCTTTGTAGCGAGTAAATATCCTAACTACTACATCAATAAATTAGATTAGCTTTTGTGAAAATATTAGACAAGTATTTATTAAAATCATTCCTGATTACATTTACTACGGTATTTGTAATCTTGTTTTTTATATTCATACTTCAAACTGTTTGGCTTTTCATTTCTGAGTTGGCAGGTAAAGATTTAGACTTCCTTCTGGTTGTAAAATTTTTACTGTTCTCTATGCCAAGAATTGTCCCCTTGGTATTGCCTTTATCGATATTACTTGCCTCAATTATGACTTTTGGTAGCTTGGCAGAAAACTACGAATTTGCCGCTATGAAATCTTCTGGAATTTCTTTTCAGAGAACTATGCGAAGTATAACTATATTCATAATTTTACTAAGCATTTTATCCTTTTTCTTTGCTAACAATGTAATTCCTTATGCCGAATATAAGTTTATTAACTTTAGACGAAATATAGCTCAAGTAAAACCAGCTATGGCTATTGCCGAAGGACAATTTAGTGAAGTAGGGAATTACACCATCAAGGTAGATAAAAAATCGGGTGAGAAAGGTAATTTTCTTACTGGTGTAACCATACACAGAAAACTTCCAAATGGTGAGGGAAACACAACTGTTATAAAAGCAAAAAAAGGCGAACTAATAAGTAGTGAATCTTCAAATACTCTAAAATTAGTTTTAACAGACGGAAATTATTATGAAGATATAATTCCAAAAAAATATGAAGAACGTCCTAGAATTCCTTTTGCTAAAGGAACGTTCAAACGAGATGTAATAAACATTGATTTATCAAAATTAAATCAATCGAGTATGGATGAAGTGGATATTTCTAACACTAATACTATGCTAAATATGAGTGAGTTGCGATTTACTATTGATTCACTTAACACCAATTACAAAAAAGACCTTCGCTCCTTCTCCGAAAACATTTATTTGCGAACTGGGATAAATAATACTTACTATCAACCAGATAGCACGCAAGTAAGAACCAAAGTTTCTTCCAATAATCTGTTGGCAAATCTTACTGATAGCCAAAAAAGTGAGGTATATAAAATTGCTTTTAGCAACATAGAAAATACCGTTTTTTCTATTGACAGTTCTATTTTTGAAATGCAAGGAAAACAAAAAAGTATTAATAAACATTGGATTGCATTACATGATAAATACATGATAGCTTTTTCATGCTTATTGATGTTTTTTATCGGAGCACCACTGGGTTCTATCATCCGAAAAGGTGGTTTGGGATTACCCATTGTATTTGCTGTAGCGATTTTTATTGTATTCCATTTTATCAATACTTTTGGTAAAAGAGTAGCTCAAGAAGACGGAATGACTCCTTTCATGGGCGTTTGGATGTCGTCAATTATTTTAACTCCACTTGCCATTTTACTAACCTATAGGGCTATTAATGACATTGGAGGTATGGTAAGTTTTGATGGTATTTTAGTTCCTATTCAAAAGTTTTTTACAAAAAAAGCACAAGAGAATGCCACTATTGAAACTCCAAAAACTATTGATTCCTTATTTGACACTAAATCACATATCGAAAAATATGAAAAATATGCTAATTTTGGATTAATTGCCTATGCCATAACATTCATAACAGGTATACTGTGTTTTATGAATAGTTCAATCATAACCAATATTTTATTTGGATTAAGCCTTCTATTATTACTATATTTTATCTATCTATCTCAACAAATAGTTTCAAAAATAAGCAAGGCTAATTGTTTAACAATTGAACCAGGTATTGGTATTTCATTATTAACTGGTTTTCCTTTTTATGGTTTACTATACCTTTATACTAAAAAAGTTTTGAACCCATTAACTACTAATTAAGATCATGCCAAATAAAATACAACTCAACACTATAGAAGAAGCTATCGAAGACATCCGTCAAGGTAAAGTTATCATTGTTGTTGATGATGAAGATAGAGAAAATGAAGGCGATTTCTTGGCTGCTGCCGAAAAAGTAACTCCCGAGATGATTAATTTTATGGCTACACATGGTCGTGGATTAATCTGTGCACCATTAACCGAAAGTCGATGTAAAGAATTGGATTTACACGCGATGGTCAGAAACAATACTGACCACATGGAAACTGCTTTTACGGTTTCGGTAGATTTGAAAGGAAATGGCGTTACTACTGGTATTTCAGCTTCCGATAGAGCAAAAACTATCCTTTCTTTAGTGGATGAAAACACCAAACCTTATGATTTAGCGCGTCCTGGTCATATCTTTCCGTTGGTGGCTAAGCAAGGTGGAGTTTTGAGAAGAACTGGTCATACAGAAGCTGCCATTGATTTTGCTCGGTTAGCAGGTTTTAAATCGGCAGGAGTTATTGTTGAAATCATGAACGAAGATGGCACAATGGCGCGTTTACCTCAATTGGTTGAAGTGGCAAAGAAGTTTGATTTAAAATTAGTTTCCATTGAAGCCTTAGTGGCTTATAGAATGCAACACGATAGCTTAATTGTAAAGAAAGAAGATTTTGAGATAGAAACACGTTTTGGGCAATTCCGTTTGAGAGCTTATCTACAAACAACAAATAAACAAGTTCACGTTGCATTAACTAAAGGAAGTTGGAGTAAAGGCGAATCTATACTGACTCGTATTAATTCATCGCAAATCAACAATGATATTTTAGGAACCTTGACCAACAATGCCGACAAGAAACTGGATGATATGTTCCGATTGATTAATGAAGAAGGCAAAGGTGCCATTATCTTTATTAATCAAGAAGTACACTCTTTAGATTTATTGAATCGTTTAAAGGAGCTTAAAGCATTGCAAGAGCAAGGAATTATCAATGCCCCACAAATTAGAATGGACGCTAAAGATTTTGGAATTGGAGCTCAAATATTGCACGACATAGACATTTCTAAAATACGATTAATCACCAATACGCAACACACAAAACGTGTAGGAATGATTGGATATGGATTAGAAATCACGGATTACGTGGTTTATTAATGCAAAAAAATACAAAATTTATACTTCCTAAAGTATAGAAAATGAAACAATTAGTTTTTATAGCAAAAATTAATGATTTTTTTGTTTAAAATCTATTTGGAAAACAAAAAAAGGTTACTATATTTGCACTCGCATTAGAAAATAATGTACTCTTACAGGAGAAATGGCAGAGCGGTCGAATGCGGCAGTCTTGAAAACTGTTGACTGTAACAGGTCCGGGGGTTCGAATCCCTCTTTCTCCGC
>JAIFLT010000076.1 GCA_020048955.1 Flavobacterium sp. | reverse complement strand
AGGCAACAACATCTA
Organism: Flavobacterium sp.; assembly: GCA_020048955.1. Lineage (GTDB taxonomy): Bacteria > Bacteroidota > Bacteroidia > Flavobacteriales > Flavobacteriaceae > Flavobacterium. The sequence goes on along the minus strand of JAIFLT010000076.1, from coordinate 8,568 downwards.
TTGCTTCTTTGTTTAAACTGTAGTTGTCATTCCCTACAATTTCTGAACCCAATTCATTAAAATCTTTATCGCAAGACGCGAAAAAAAGAATTGATAATCCGATAACTAATGTTTTGAATAAGAAATTAAATTTCATGTTTTGTAAATTATATTATAGCATCTTTTTATAAAAAGAAGTGTAGGCTTCAGCGAATCCTTCTTTGGGAGCGAAAGGTAAAAAAGGTTTGCCTGAAGATTCTATAAATTTTGTTAAACTTGGCGAAAGATTTTCAGATGCAATAATTACAGCGTCTGAGTGTGTTATAGAAGTTTTGATAAGGTTTTCATAATTAGGAATTTCTAAATTTGCAATTGCTTCCTCTGGAACTCCGTCAAACTTAATCTTATTGATCATTTCTACATCTAAATTTCCATCAAAAGATTGACTGTAAACCGAACTTACTATTTTTGTTTCAGAGAATAAGGCTTCGTCTTTATAAAAATGTTTCATATAAACCGGAAGCATTGACGCCATCCAACCATGAACATGAATAATATCGGGAACCCAATTTAATTTCTTAACTGTTTCTACAACGCCTTTGGCAAAGAAAATAGAACGTTCATCGTTATCTGAATATAAAACACCTTCTTCATCAGAAAAAGTGGCTTTTCTTTTAAAATATTCATCATTATCAATAAAATAAACTTGAATTCGTTCTTTAGGTATTGATGCAACTTTAATAATTAAAGGCATATCGACATCGTTTACTACTAAATTCATCCCTGAAAGACGAATTACTTCGTGCAATTGGTGTCTTCTTTCATTTATATTTCCATATCTAGGCATGAAAATTCTAATTTGTCCGCCTTGATCATTAATCATTTTTGGCACGTCATACGACATTAGAGAAACTTCATTCTCTGCTAAATAAGGCACCACTTCAGATGATACATATAATATCCTCTTATTTTCCATTATGTTATGTATGTATTTATTGGCAATAAAAAACAGGCAAAATTACAAAAATTTATGCAGATAATTACTAAAGTAGTAAGTTTGTACCCTATTTAATAAAAAACATATGCCTATTTTCAGTAAAAAGGTAGATTTAATCAATCACCTAAAAGAGAATAACCTCGATAAATCCTCAATAGGATTTGTTCCAACTATGGGAGCATTGCACGCAGGACATCTCTCACTGCTTAAAAAATCTATTGAAAATAATGCCACAACGGTAATAAGTATTTTTGTAAATCCAACACAATTTAATAACCCAGAAGATTTAAAAAAATATCCTAGAACATTAGAAAGTGATGTAGAAAAAATTAAAACAATTTCTGAAAAAATTCTCGTTTATGCTCCAACTATTGAAGATATTTATGAAGGAAATACAAAATCTGAACAATACAATTTTGACGGATTAGAAAATCAAATGGAAGGGAAATTTCGTCCTGGTCATTTTGATGGAGTTGGAACAGTTGTAAAAAGATTATTTGAAATTGTAAATCCAACTAACGCTTACTTTGGAGAAAAAGATTTTCAACAACTACAAATTATAAGAAAATTGGTTGAAAAAGAAAAACTTTCGGTTGCCATAATTGGATGTCCTATTTTTAGAGAAAAAAACGGTTTGGCAATGAGTTCAAGAAATGAACGTCTGTCTGAAAACGAAAAAAGAGAGGCTTCACTAATTTTTAAAACACTAAATGAATCGAAACATCTTTTTGGCACAAAATCTGCTAAAGAGGTGTCTAGATATGTAACAAAATCATTTTCAAATCATCCAATATTTGAATTGGAATATTTTGAAATTGCAGACGAAACCACCTTAATGACTTGTAAAAGAAAAAAGAAAAACAAAACTTATAGAGCTTTTATTGCAGTTTTTGTTAACAAAATAAGATTGATTGATACTATTTCACTAAATTAATTTAACTTTGCCTCATGCAAATTCAAGTTGTAAAATCAAAAATTCATCGCGTTAAAGTAACTGGCGCAGATTTAAACTACATAGGCAGCATCACTATCGATGAAGCCTTAATGGATGCCTCTAACTTAATTGAAGGCGAAAAAGTTGCTATTGTTAATATCAATAACGGCGAGCGTTTTGAAACCTATGTTATAAAAGGAGCAAGAAATTCTGGAGAAGTAACGTTGAATGGTCCTGCCGCAAGAAAAGTGCATCCTGGCGATATTATTATTATTATTTCTTATGCTACTTTAGATTTTGAAGAAGCAAAAACATTCAAACCTTGGCTCGTTTTTCCAAATGAAAACGATAACACTTTGAAATAGTCTTTTGAAAAATCAAGTAAGAAAATGGTTGTCAATACTAATTCCTATCCTTTTAGGAGTTGGGATAATTGTTTATCAATACTCCAAATTTACCGATGCACAAATCAATGAAATAGTTGGTTACTTCAAAAATGCCAATTATTTTTATGTTTGTTTAGCTGTTTTTATTGGGTTTATAGGTAATGCCATTAGAGCCTACCGATGGAAGTATATGTTAGACCATTTGGGTTATAACTCGTCTTTCCAAAACAATTTCATGGCAGTAAATATTGGTTATTTACTAAACCTAACGGTACCAAAATCTGGAGAAATATCTAGAGCTTTACTTGTAAAAAAATACAATAACATCCCTTTTGATAAAGGATTTGGAACCATTGTAGCCGAAAGATTAATTGATATGATTTTTCTTTTATTCTTTATGTTACTGTCTGTTATACTTCAATTTAAAATTGTAAAAGCTTTTATTTTAGACAAAATTCCGTTACAACTAATTACACTTCTCTCCTTTTTTGGAATCGTGTTTTTACTTGTATTTATTTGGGTTTACAAAAACTCAAAATTAAAAATAGTAACTCTTTTTAAAGAAAAAATCTCAGGCTTAAAAGAGGGATTACTGAGTATTATTCACATGAAAGAAAAATGGAAGTATTTCTTACAAACTATCTTAATTTGGATGTCCTATTTAATCACTTACTATATCGCTACTAAAGTAATTCCAGAAACTTCAACACTAACATTGGAAGCCATAATAACTTGTTTTGTTGTAGGAAGTATCGCTATTGCGTTTACCAATAGTGGGTTTGGAGCTTATCCATTTCTCACGTCTAAAGTATTGTTGTTCTATACTATTGCAGAGCCCGCAGGAACTGCCTTTGGATGGATCATTTGGACATCTCAAATGCTTTTAGTTTTATTGCTAGGATTATTGTCATTTTTATTACTACCTGTCCTTAATAGAAAATAATTCATTATATTGCTTGTTTTTAAATTTTCTTTTAGTTAATTAAAACCACCCAAAATATGAAAAATATTATTTTTATTTTACTAATGACGCTCAGCTTTAGCAGTTTTGGTCAAAAATTAAAAGATAGTATTCTTTCAAAAAAGTTAGATGCTTACCGATATCTAACCGTATCGCTTCCTCCATCTTATGATACAGAAACAAAGAAAAGTTATCCTTTACTATTTTTATTAGATGGCGATTATTTATTCGATCCTTTTCAAGGCGCTATAAACTATGGAAACTATTGGGATGATTTACCAGAAATTATTATTGTAGGATTAGTACAAAATAGAGAAAACGAGCGCGCCTCAGATTGTTCATTTGATGAAAAAACAGGTTTACCAGAAGGAAAAAGCGAACGTTTTTTTGAATTTATTGGAGCAGAGCTTTTGCCATTTCTTCAAAATAAATACAGAATTTCTCCTTTCAAAATAATTGCTGGTCACGACGTAACCGCTGGTTACATGAATTTATTTCTATATAAAGACAACCCTTTGTTTAATGCCTATATCTCGTTAAGCCCAGAACTTACTACAGAAATGGAGGTAAGAGTTGCCGAACGATTAGGAACTTTCAAGCAAAACATATTCTATTATCAATCTTCTGCAGATGGTGATACAAAAAAAATGAGGGCTACAATTACAACATTAGACGAAAACATAAAGGCTGCTAAAATTCCTAATCTAAACTATAAATATGACGATTTTAAAGGTGCTTCTCATTATTCTTTAGTGCTATATTCTGTTCCAAGTGCTTTATATCAGTTTTTTGCCTCATACCAACCTATTTCAAACTCTGAATTTCAAGAAAAAATTATCAAATTGGAGTCAGGTTATGTAGATTATATAAAAAGTAAATATGAAGTTTTAGAAAAAGCATTAGGTATTAAAATGCCCATACGTGTAAACGATTTCAAAGCAATTGAAGCAGCAATTCTTAAAAACAAAGCTTACAATGAATTTGAACAACTAGCTCAGCTTTCCAAAAAAATGTATCCAAAATCAATGCTTGCAGATTACCACATGGCTATGTATTATGAAAATACTGGTAATATCAAAAATGCTGTAAGACATTATCAAAATGGTTTTCAATTGCAAGAAATTGGCGATTTAACCAAAGACATGATGCTTGGTAAAGCAGATGAATTAAGAGTTCAAATTAAAAAGAAATAAAACTGAAAAGTATTTAGAACAAGCAATACGAATATAAATGGCCAAAATCAAAACTTCTTTCTTCTGCCAAAATTGTGGTTCGCAATATGCTAAATGGCAAGGACAATGCAACGCTTGCAAAGAGTGGAATACTATTGTAGAAGAAGTAATTCAAAAAGAAGAAAAATCAAGTTGGAAGCCAACATCTGAAGTAAAAAAAGCTCCAAAACCATTAAAAATTGCCGAAATTGATTCGTCTGAAGAAGTTCGAATGAACACACTTGACGGCGAATTAAATCGTGTTCTTGGTGGCGGAATTGTGCCTGGTTCTTTAATACTTCTTGGTGGCGAACCTGGAATTGGGAAAAGCACTTTGTTACTTCAAATTTCGTTAAAATTACCTTTCAAAACGCTCTATGTCTCGGGCGAGGAAAGCCAAAAGCAGATAAAAATGCGAGCCGAAAGGATTACTCCAAATGGTGACAATTGCTACATTCTAACAGAAACCAAAACCCAAAATATATTTCGTCAAATTCAAGAAATTGAACCCGAAATTGTAATTATTGATTCCATTCAAACGCTTCATACGGATTATATAGAATCAACCGCAGGAAGTATTTCGCAAATTAGAGAATGTACTGCCGAATTGATAAAATTTGCCAAAGAAACCAATGTACCTGTAATTTTAATTGGTCACATCACCAAAGACGGAACTATTGCCGGACCCAAAATTTTAGAACACATGGTAGATACCGTTTTGCAATTTGAAGGCGATAGAAATCACGTGTACCGAATTTTACGTAGTTTGAAAAACCGATTTGGTTCTACAGCTGAACTCGGAATTTATGAAATGCAAGGCTCAGGCTTGAGAGAAGTTTCCAATCCTTCTGAAATATTGCTTTCCCACCGTGAAGAAGAACTTTCTGGAACTGCCATTGCCTCAACTCTAGAAGGAATGCGTCCGTTGATGATTGAAATTCAGGCACTTGTTTCAACTGCTGTTTATGGAACTCCACAACGAAGCACTACAGGTTATAATGCCAAAAGACTAAACATGCTTCTTGCTGTTCTAGAAAAACGCGCCGGTTTTAGACTAGGAACAAAAGATGTTTTTTTGAACGTTACAGGAGGAATATCGGTTGATGATCCAGCAATTGATTTGGCTGTTGTAGCCTCCATACTTTCGTCAAACGAGGATATTGCTGTTGGAAAAGACGTTTGCTTTGCTGGCGAAGTTGGCCTATCGGGTGAAATTCGTCCTGTAAATAGAGTAGAACAACGCATTCAAGAAGCCGAAAAATTGGGTTTTGCAACTATTTTTGTTTCTAAATACAATAAACTTTCTACAAAATTTCCTGGTATAAAAGTAATTTTAGTTTCTAAAATTGAAGAAGTTGTAGCACATTTGTTTGGATAAAATTAATCGTAACTATTCAGCCTGGCAAAAAAATTTGATTACGTAGTTCGTCAGTTCGAGTGTTTTCTTAAAAAATGCGATATCTTTTTTTAAGAAAATGTATCGAGAACACGATAAATTATGCTTCTCGATACAATTTATACCATTAATATTTATAAAATAGTCCAAAAGTTTATGGTATAATGCCGATCACTTGTCCCGAAAATTAGGGATAGTATGAAAATAGTCCTCCCGAAGCTTCGGGATTATTGGACTATACCTGACTGCCGACAGGCAGGTTGAATACATAATCGATATTATTTAGTGAATACTTCATTTCACAAAGGGCTATAAAATTAATTACTTACCGCCAAATATAATATACATAACTAGCGGTATCTATGTTTTTTTATATACTTTCCGCTAGTTATAAACTGTGTTTCAAATTAATTTTCATTGCTTCCCAACCTTTTTATTAAAATAGTGCTCTATATTTTTATAAATACTAAATGTTATGAAAAAGAAATTTTCTTTAGAAATAAAAACACCTTGCAATGAGAAATTTGATAAAATGATTCCAAATGCCAATGGTTCCTTTTGTAATTCTTGTGCTAAAAACGTAATTGATTTAAGTACAAAAACCAATGCTGAAGTAGCAAGATTTATAGCTGAAAATAAAAACAAAAGCATTTGTGCCCGATTGAAAACTTCGCAACTAGAAGAAGAATTTGAAATTAACGAAATTTCTAAAAGCAACAATTTTAAATATGCCGTTGCGGTTGCCGCGTCTGTTTTATTAACTTCTACTGTTGTTGGTCAAGAAAAAGAACCTGTTAAGACTGAACTTGGCTGTTCAGAACCAACGGGTTTTAAACTAGGGGAAATTGCTTATCAAGAAAGCAAAATGGTTTCCTTTGTTTTGAGTGGTAAAATTTTAGAAAAATCAACCAAAAAACCTTTGTCTAATAAAAAATATTCAGAGCTTACCATTGTTGTTTCAGGTTCAAATGTTTCTGTAAAAGTAGATACAAAAACTGGAGCCTATTCCATTCCAGTTTTATTAGATAAAAAAACTACAGAACTATTTATTACAATAAATTCAAGTGATTCCAGTTATTCTAAAAATATGAAAATTGATTTGTCTAAAATTAGAAATAATAGTTTAATTTTAAACCTGTCAATTGATTCTGAAAAAGACATGCAAAATTACCAGATTATGGGTGGTTTAGGCGTGAATTATATTGATAATAAAAAAATGACAAACTCTTAAAAATGAAAAAAACAGTCTTACTTACTTTATTAATTTCGGCAATTTCCTTTGCACAGAAACCTATTTTTACATCGGCAAAAGTTAAAGCCGCAACGGTTTATTTCAATGCTGCCGAATTGCAACAAACCACAACCGTAAACCTTCCTGTGGGCACCAGCGAAATTGTAATTAAAAACGTTGCTGATTATTTGAACGAAAACACGATTCAAATTGGCGCGCCAAGTTCGGTGACGGTTTTGTCGGTGCAATTCACTCAAAATTATATTTCAGAATATGAAATTGACGAAAGTAATCCTGCGATTAAAAAGGTGCGTGATAGCATTACTTTGGTTCAAAAAGAGATTAAGAAAATTCAAATTGAAACCTATTCGCACCAACAAACAATTGGATTATTAGACAATAATCAAACGGTTGCTGGAGCCAATTCAGGATTGAGCGTAACCGAATTAATAAAATTGGTAGATTATTACAAAACCAAAAGAACCGAATTAGACAACGCTGTAGTTTCATTGCAAGAAAAAGAGGCTAATTGGAACAAAAAACTAAAAGCTTTAAACGATAAATTGGTAATCAATACCCAAAAAGAAGATAAAACTTCTAAAGGAAAATTAGTGCTTCAAGTGATGAACGAAATTGCAGGAAACGTAAATCTTGACATCAATTACATTACCAACGCAGCAACATGGAATCCGTTTTATGATTTGCGTGCCGATAGTGTGAAAGACCCAATAAACATGATGTATAAAGCACATGATTTGCGTGCCGATAGTGTGAAAGACCCAATAAACATGATGTATAAAGCACAAGTAACCCAAAATTCGGGCATTGATTGGAAAAAAGTAAAACTAACATTGTCTAGCGGAAATCCTAATCAAAACAATCAAGCTCCGATATTGAGTTCTTGGTTTTTGAGGTATCAAGATTTTAATTATTACAGAGGTAATGTTTATTCTAAAAGCAATCAAATACAAGCAACACCCGCAGGAGTTCAAATAGACTATATTACTGATGCTGATGCTGATGGTATTAATGATAAATTAGAAGAAGCTTCCATTTCAAATTACACAGAAATCAACGAAAACCAACTCAACGTTTCTTTTGATATTGATATTCCGTATGATATTTTATCAAACGGAAAAGCACATTCTGTAGCGTTGAAAGAAATAAAATTGCCAGCAACTTACAAATATTATGCAGCTCCAAGAGTAGATAAAGAAGCGTTTTTATTGGCAGAAATCAATGATTATTCTAAATATAATCTATTGCCTGGCGAAGCTAATATCATTTTTGAAGGTTTGTATGTGGGCAAAACAACAATCAATCCTAATCAAACTGCCGATACTTTAAATTTAAGTATGGGAAGAGATAAAAAAATCAATATTAAACGCGAAAAAGTAGTAGACAAAAGCGGCACTAAATTTTTATCTTCTTACAAAGAGCAAACATTTACTTATGATTTAACTGTGAGAAACA
>JAIFLT010000104.1 GCA_020048955.1 Flavobacterium sp. | reverse complement strand
TTAACAACAAGTTTGCGCAAGCAAACACCTATAAATAAAAAGGCGATACCATATATGACCGCTAACAAATCAAATTTTACATATATGAAATTACAATTAAATGCGTTTATAGTATATTTGTATTTATAAATTGCAATTTACCAAATGATAAAGAGAATTCTCCACATAGTACCTTTAATACTATTTGCTAATAGCTTTGCTCAAACTAATCCGCAATGGCAAGGTTATTTTTCTTACAATAAAATAACAGATATAAGTAAAGGTCAAGATAAAATTTACGCCTCCTCAGAGATGGCTGTTTTTTCTAAGAATTTATCTACAAACGATTTATCTACAACAACGTCAATAGACGGACTCAAGGCAGAAACAATCACAGCAATACATCACAGCGAAAGTTTTAATAAAACACTTGTTGGAAACCAAAACGGATTGCTTTTAATAATGAATTCTGATGGTAAAATAGTTTACAAAAACGGAATAGTAGTTGAGGTACCTGTTTCTCCTTTTCTTAAAAAAATCAATCACTTCCTAGAATTCAATGGTAAAGTATATATATCAACTGACTATGGAATTTCAGTTTTTGATTTAACCTCTATGGAATTTGGAGATACTTATTATATCGGAAATAATGGGCAACAAGTAAAAGTGTATCAAACAACAATTTTTAACGGAGAAATTTTTGCCGTAACAGACATTCATGGAATGAAAAAAGCAGCTCTTTCAAATCCTAATTTGGTAGATTATAATCAATGGCAACTATTTGATGGAGGCTATTGGAACGGAATTACAACCCTTCAAAACAAACTTGTTGGAATGAATACCAACGGCAGACTCTACAAGCATAACGGAACTTTCTTTGAAGAATTTTTTATTATGAATCAAAGTGGGTTAGACATAAGAACTAGTGAAGATTTATTAATTGTTACAAATCAAAACTACATTAATATTTTCAATACTGCTTTGCAACAAACAGTAACTATTAATAGTAATCAGTATACGTTAGCTCCAGTTTCTTTTAGCTGCGCAACAGTTATTGATAATCAAATATATATCGGAACTAACGAAAAAGGTTTGCTAGTATCTTCTTTATCTACACCAACAACTTTTCAAGTAATTAAGCCCGACGGACCAGACAGGAACACTATTTTTAGATTAAAACAAACATCAACAACGCTTTGGGCAACCTACGGTGGCTACTCACTAACCTACGATCCAACGTTACTTGAAGAAGGAATAAGCAAATATTCAAGACAAACAGGTTGGAGCAAAATTCCATTTAGTGAATTATTTGGCGCAACCTCCTTGTCAGATATTATAACCAATCCGAAAAATGAAAATGAAGTTTATGTGTGTTCTTTTCATAATGGTTTACTTAAAATAAAAGATGATATAATCACTTTTTACAATCAAAATAGTGCGCCACCAAACGGTCCTGAGAACCAGCAGCTAATCGCACCATCATACATTTCAGTTAGAATTAATGGAGGTACATTTGATAGTAAAGGCAATCTTTGGTTGTCAAATTCATTGGTTTTTAAAGGACTAAAAGCATTGAAAAGCGATGGAACTTGGATATCGGCTAGTGATTGGCAAAATCAATTAGCATCAGTAACTGAAGAAAGATATTCCAAATTAGCGATAGATAAAAACAACACCAAATGGGTGCCGTCTTACAGAGGAAACGGATTAATTGCATTTAATGAAAATTATGCCAATAAATATATTAAAATAAGAACAGGAACCGATGGAAATTTACCCATAAATGATGTTAGAGCAGTTGCAATTGACAATAAAAATCAAGTTTGGATAGGAACAGCAAGAGGATTAAGATACATTCCTTCGGCTGATTCCTTTATTTCAGAAACAGAAATCGAATCAAAACCAATTATTATTTTAGAAGATGATTTGGCACAAGAATTGTTTTATGAGCAATTTATTTTAGATATTGCGGTTGATGGTGCCAATAGAAAATGGATTTCAATTGCCGAATCTGGAGTATATTTAGTTTCACCAAATGGACAAGAAACAATTTATAAATTCACAAAAGAAAATTCGCCATTACCGAGTAATAATGTAAACGATATTGAAATAGATAGTTTTACAGGAGAAGTCTTTTTTGCAACAGATAAAGGACTGGTTTCATTTAAAGGAACAGCCACAAAACCTAGTGATGATTTAAGTAATGTATATGCTTATCCTAATCCTGTGAGGCCAGGTTTTTCAGGAACAGTTAAAATATCGGGTTTAACTAATAAAGCAGTTGTTAAAATCACCGATATAGAAGGAAATTTAGTTTTTGAAACCACCTCAGAAGGAGGTACAATAGAATGGGATACCACAGCTTTCGGAAAATATAAAGTTGCTTCTGGGGTATATATGATTTTAGTTTCTGCAGATGATGGAGTAGATACAATCGTTAAAAAAGTAATGATAGTTAGATAAATTCCAATACGAAAATCCCAAATTCCAATGTTGGTTAAAACCAAAGCAATCGTTCTTTCATCTATAAAATATCAAGAAAAAAGCTTGATAGTTAAATGTTTTACACTAAGCGATGGTTTAAAAAGTTACTTCGTTCAAAGTGCCTATTCTGGAAAAAAAACCAATCCAAAAATTGCTTACTTTCAACCATTAACCCTACTTGAAATTGAAGCCAATCATAAGAATAAAGGTACTTTAGAGCATTTTAAAGAAATAAAACTAGCCACAGCATATCAATCTATAAATACCAATATTGTAAAAAGCACTATTGTCATTTTCTTGTCAGAGATGTTACATCATAGCATACACGAAGAAGAAAAAAATGAAAATTTATTTACCTTTCTTGAAACAGCTTTAATTTGGTTAGACACTAACGAAGAAACTTCTAATTTTCATCTAATTCTACTATTAGAAACCACAAAATTTTTAGGATTTTATCCAGATAATTCCGAAAAGGATTTTAATTTCTTTGAAATGGTAGATGGAGTTTTTTCTCCTTTTCAAGGCACTAATTGCCTTAACGAACATGAAACATTTCTTTTCAAAAAACTAATCAATCTAAAATTTGATTCCGACCAAAAAGTTTTCGCTGGAATTGAACGTCAGATTCTTCTTAAAATCTTATTGGATTATTATTCCATTCACCTCGATGGATTTAAAAAACCAAAATCTTTAGACGTTTTAAAGGAAGTTTTTTCTTGATACAGATTTATTTCTATTGAAATTAATAAAAAACTTCTCAAAATAGTGATAAGAAAAGTGCGAAATACAAATAGTTGTTATTAACACAACACCATTATAAACCACAATTATAAGATAATTATTGAGACCAATATGGGAAAATTTTTTGATATAAATTAATCCTATCAATTGAATAACAATTGCATGGTAAACATAAATTCCATAAGAAATTTTGCCCAAATATGTAATAATACGATGATTTAAAATAAAATAAGTTTTTTTGCTCAATACTCCAATTACAAAACAAAACAGCAACATACTAAATAGATTATAGCTGCTAAATGAAAATAAATTTTCAAAAAAATTAGTTGTAAAATAGAGGATAAAACTAATTAAAGAAATATAAACAACAATTTTATTATTAAACAGTTGTGGTTTTTTTAATAGTAGAATTGAAATAATGCCACTAGAAGTAAAATAAAAAAACAACATAGTATATTTATATAAAATATTACCTTCTATAGCAAAATATAGCACAAAAAATATAAAGGTAGAAACCAATAAAAAGCAAATTATTTTTCTTACTGGTAGAAACAATAATACTGGAGCAATAAACAAATAAAATTGTTCTTCAACACCAATAGACCAGAGAATTTCTATAATTCCACCCGGATTGTATAGGGCAGCAAAAACATTTGGCATAAAGAATATAGAAAGTAGTAATCCCTCATATAAACTATAATTGGTATTAAATCCGCCGATGTAACCAAATTTTGGAAGAATATAATTGTAATAAGTTAAGCCAAAAATTAAAATCAAAAAGTAAAGCGGAAAAATTCGTAAAGCTCTTTTAAAATAAAAGTTTTTTAATGAAATGGTGTTCGTTGTTTCTTTTTCTAGATAAAGTTGCCGAATTATTAAAAATCCACTTAAAGAAAAAAATACACAAACCGCTTCATATCCTTTATGAAAGAGCGGTAATGAATTATAAAATGGAATGTCGTGCTTGCTACAAAATTCAGAAATATGGAAAATCATTACTAAAACTGCTAAAAAAAAGCGTAGTCCAGTAATATTTGGAATTCTTTCCATAGCAAGTAAATTAAAAAATGGATTTGATTTTTATAAGTAATTTTTTTAACAACTTACTTTTTTAAAGGTATTATTCCGCATCATTTTTTCTAAAGTAGGTTGTATTAAAAGCAACCACTTTATTGTTTTCAAAGGATAGATATAAAAATTTTTTCTTTAATATACCATTTTCAGGTAGTCTAAACATCCAAGAATTACTATGCAAATCATTAAAGGAGTCACCAAAAACATACACAACGTCTTGTTTACTTAAACCTATAAGCTTGTCAAAATTTTGTGAATATTTATCATATAAATTTGCAGATTTATTGATGGGCAACTTTTCAAAAATCGAATTCAAGTCATCGTTTTTGTTGTTATCATCTATAATTTGTTCTATACCTTTACCTAGTTTAAATTTATTCATATCTAAATTTTTTTCGATAATCTCATTTGCTAAAGATAAATATTTTATTGCACCTAAACAAGTGGCATCATAGTTTATAATTGCTTTACTATGACTTTGAGATTCACTTATTTTAACATTTCTATCGATAATAGTTTTAAATACAAGTGTTTCAAAATGTTTATTTATTTCATCAATTATTAGTCTTGAAAATATTAATCTTTTATCATACATCGTTATCAATATCCCTTCAATCTCTAATTTTGGGTTATAACTACCAATAATTGTTTTGATAACACTAAAAAGTTTATGCAGTCCGTTTAGTGCATAAAATTCGCACTGTATAGGAATAATTAATGAATCGGCACAACACAAAAAACTGGTAGTAATAAAATTTAAAGAAGGACCACAATCAATAATAATATAATCAAATTGCTTTTTTATTATTTCAATGTTTTTTCTTAATTCAAAATTACTTCCGTATAAATTTTTTCCTGTAAATTCTAAATTAATTAAATTTATACTTGTTGGTAATAATTTTAAATTGGGTGAATCGGTGTCTAAAAATTCTATCGATTCAACTTTAGAATAATTAAACAAATCAATAGTTTCAAAAATAAACGATCTAGTACTTGAAATTAAAGAAGCAGTTGTATTTCCTTGCGGATCGGCATCAATTAATAAAGTTTTTTTTTCGAGTATCCCTAGTGAAGCAGCTAGATTAATAGAAGTTGTTGTTTTTCCAACACCTCCTTTTTGATTGGTTATTGCAATTATTTTGCTCATTAAAACTAATCAATATAATGTTAAATATTATCATTTCAAATATAGTTAAATTAATTTATTTTCTACAAATTAAATTTGTTTTTTATTAATGAAGTTGTTTTAACTTTTTTCAATTGGCTGCAAAATTGTATTTTTATCCCATATTTCATCTTTTTTTAATTCCTTAGCACAACTATGCAATGAAAAAAAGCTAAAATCTGATACAAAAACCGAAATTTTTCGCTTCAATCAAAAAAGTTTAAACAACTTCAATTTTATTCTGCTGTATAAATTGTAGATTATTAATTTTCTTTTAACAACGTTCTATTTGTAAATTTTCTTACTTTCGCAAACTGATTTAAGATTACTACAAAATGAGTGCAAATTTTACTGAATACAAAGGACTTGACTTGCCAACAGTAGCGTCAGAAGTTCTTGATTTTTGGAAGAAAAATAACGTTTTTGAACAAAGTGTAACTTCTCGTGAAGGAGCAACTCCTTATGTGTTTTTTGAAGGACCACCTTCGGCAAACGGATTACCAGGAATTCACCACGTGATGGCTCGAGCTATTAAAGATATTTTTTGTCGCTATAAAACTCAAAAAGGTTATCAAGTAAAACGCAAAGCAGGCTGGGATACTCACGGTTTGCCTGTTGAATTGGGAACTGAAAAAGAATTAGGAATCACCAAAGAAGACATAGGAAAAACCATTTCGGTAGAAGAATATAACGAAGCGTGTAAAAGAACCGTGATGCGTTATACCGACGTATGGAACGATTTGACCGAAAAAATGGGTTATTGGGTAGATATGGAAGATCCATACGTGACTTACAAATCCAAATATATGGAAACCGTTTGGTGGTTATTGAAACAAATTTACAACAAAGATTTATTATACAAAGGCTACACCATCCAACCCTATTCTCCAAAAGCTGGAACAGGTTTGTCTTCACACGAAGTGAACCAACCTGGAAGTTATAGAGATGTTACCGATACAACAGTTGTAGCGCAATTTCTAGCAAAAACAGAAACGTTACCAAGTTTTTTACAAGGTTTTGGCGATGTTCACATTTTGGCTTGGACTACAACTCCATGGACTTTACCATCAAATACAGCTTTGACAGTTGGTCCAAAAATAGATTATGTTCTGGTGGAAACTTTCAACCAATACACGTATCGTCCTGTTAAAGTAATTTTAGCCAAAAACCTTGTCGGAAAACAGTTTGGAAAAGGGTTTTTTGCATCTCTTGAACCATCTGATTTCGAAAATTTCAAAGAAGGCGATAAAAATATTCCATTCCAAATCTTGGCAGAATTCAAAGGTGCTGATTTAGTTGGAATTCGTTACAATCAATTGATGCCATTGGCTTTACCCTATCAAAATCCTGAAAATGCTTTTAGAGTAATTTCTGGCGATTTTGTTACTACAGAAGATGGAACTGGAATCGTTCATACAGCGCCAACTTTTGGTGCAGATGATGCTAAAGTTGCCAAAGAAGCAACGCCAGAAGTTCCACCAATGTTAATTTTTGATGAAAACGAAAACCCTGTTCCTTTGGTTGATTTGCAAGGTAAATTCATTCAAGGTTTAGGAAATTATTCCGGAAAATACGTAAAAAACGAATATTACAACGATGGTGAAGCTCCAGAACGCTCTGCCGATGTGGAAATTGCCATCCAATTAAAAGAAGAAAATAAGGCTTTCAAAGTAGAAAAATATGTGCACAGTTATCCACATTGTTGGAGAACGGACAAACCAATTTTATATTATCCGTTAGACTCTTGGTTCATTAAAGTAACCGAAATCAAAGACAGAATGTTCGATTTGAATGAAACCATCAACTGGAAGCCAAGAGCAACTGGCGAAGGTCGATTTGGGAATTGGTTGAAAAACGCCAACGATTGGAACTTATCGCGTTCAAGATATTGGGGAATTCCATTGCCAATTTGGAGAACCGAAGACGGAACCGAAGAAATCTTGATTGGCTCGGTAGAAGAATTATATTCAGAAATTGAAAAAGCTATCGTGGCTGGTTTTCAAAAAGAAAATCCTTTTAAAGGATTCAAAATTGGAGATATGAGCGAAGAAAACTACGATTTAGTTGATTTACACAAAAATGTGGTCGATAACATCGTTTTGGTTTCGCCAACAGGAAAAATAATGAAACGCGAAAGTGATTTGATTGACGTTTGGTTTGATTCGGGCGCAATGCCCTATGCACAATGGCATTATCCATTTGAAAACAAAGATTTAATTGATGAAAATAAAGCATTTCCTGCCGATTTTATTGCAGAAGGCGTAGATCAAACGCGTGGTTGGTTTTATACCTTACACGCCATCGGAACTTTAGTTTTTGATAAAATTGCCTATAAAAATGTAGTTTCAAACGGTTTAGTTTTAGATAAAAACGGACAAAAAATGTCTAAACGTTTAGGAAACGCCGTTGATCCATTCAAGACTTTGGCAGAATATGGTCCAGATGCTACTCGTTGGTACATGATTTCGAATGCAAATCCTTGGGATAATTTAAAATTTGATATTGAAGGAGTTGCAGAAGTTCGTAGAAAATTCTTCGGAACATTATATAATACGTATTCGTTCTTTAGTTTATACGCCAATATTGACGGCTTTAAATATTCAGAAGCCGAAATTCCATTAAACGAAAGACCAGAAATTGACCGTTGGATTTTATCAGAATTGCATACCTTGATAAAAACGGTTGATGAAGCTTACGCCGATTATGAACCAACCAAAGCCGCAAGGGCAATATCTGATTTTGTTCAAGAGAATTTAAGTAACTGGTACGTTCGTTTGTGCAGAAGAAGATTCTGGAAAGGCGAATACGGTACCGATAAAATTGCGGCTTATCAAACGCTTTATACTTGTTTGTTGAATGTAGCTAAACTTTCGGCTCCGATAGCGCCATTTTTTATGGATAAATTATATACCGATTTAGTTAATGCAACTGAAAGCGAGAATTTTTCTAGTGTTCACTTGGCAAATTTCCCTGTTTCGGTTGAAAACTTTGTTGATAAATCGTTAGAGAGCAAAATGATGAAAGCACAAACGGTTTCGTCACTAGTTTTATCGCTTCGAAAAAAGGAGATGATAAAAGTACGTCAACCGTTGCAAAAGGTTATGATTCCTATACTTGACGAAAATCAACGTGCCGAAATCGAGGCAGTTTCTGACCTAATAAAAGCCGAAGTAAACGTGAAAGAAATCGAACTTTTAGACGATGCATCTGGTGTTTTAGTGAAACAAATTAAGCCAAATTTTAAAGCACTTGGACCACGTTTTGGTAAAGATATGGGATTGATTTCTAGTGAGATACAAAAATTTTCACAAGAACAAATTAACGAAATTGACGCTAAAGGTGAACTATCGCTTGTTATTTCGGGAAATAGTATAATTTTAACAACCCAAGACGTAGAGGTATCTTCACAAGATATTCCGGGTTGGTTGGTAGCAAATTCTAACGGAATTACAGTAGCTTTAGACATCACAATTTCTTCAGCATTGAAACAAGAAGGAATTGCAAGAGAATTGGTAAATAGAATTCAAAACATAAGAAAAGATTCTGGATTTGAAGTTACCGATAAAATTAAGGTTCAAATTCAACGTAATGGCGAACTAGAACAAGCAATAAAAAATAACGAAAACTATATCAAAGACGAAACCTTAACCAAAGAGTTAAATTTTACTGATAATTTAGAAAATGGTATAGAAATTGAGTTTGATGATATAAAAACAAAAATATTAATTTCAAAATAGTATACAGATGGTTGAAGAAATGATGCGATACTCTGATGCTGATTTAGCAGAGTTCAAAGAAATTATCCTTGCAAAAATTGAAAAAGCACAAACAGATTTAGAATTAATCAAAAGTGCTTACATGAATGATTTAAACAATGGTACAGACGATACCTCACCAACATTCAAAGCGTTTGAAGAAGGAAGCGAAACCATGAGCAAAGAAGCAAATTCACAATTAGCAATTCGTCAAGAAAAGTTTATTCGTGACCTTAAAAATGCTCTTTTCCGTGTAGAAAACAAAACCTATGGTGTTTGTAAAGTAACCGGAAAATTAATTGGAAAAGAAAGATTAAAAATAGTACCTCATGCTACTATGAGTATTGAGGCTAAGAATTTACAACGATAAAAAAAATTAATAACGTACCATTTGGTGCGTTATTTTTTATTAAAATACAATGAAAAATTTAATTTTATTAGTTCTTTTACTTCCTGTTTTTTGTAATGCAAAATTTTATTCAGGAACAGTTACTATGAGTGATAATTCCTTAAAAAATGGGTTTATAGAAATACCTGAATTTCCTGATGATACTAAATTAAAGTATCGAGTTGAAGAAAAAGGAAAAACAGAGAAATTAGATATAAATTCAGTTAAAGGATTTGAAATCACCAATGATAAAAACGAAACTATCAAATTCATTACAATTTTTACAGCCTATCAAGGAAGTAATAAGTTAAACATCGATAAAAAAAAATCTTGGGCAAGTATTGTTAAGGAAGGAAAAATTAATTTATACAGGACATACACTACAGGTACTACAGGCACAATGGGTGTTCCAGGCTCAGGTAGTTCAGGTGGTTTTACATATTACATAAACAGACCAAATGATGAATACATAATTTACATTGACGAAAGTGATGGAGGTGGCCTTACTATTTGCGGTAATTGTGATGAATACATAATTTACATTGACGAAAGTGATGGAGGTGGCCTTACTATTTGCGGTAATTGTTTTAGTCAATTAAAAAAAACGCTTTCAAAAATTTTCGAAGATGATTGTCCGAAATTAGCTGATTTAATTGACAAACAAGACTTAAAGAAAAATGGCTATGTTCGTATAGTAGAATTGTATGAACAAAATTGTGGCAAGTAAAATAGAAACTAAAATATTGATAACACTCCTAGAGAGGTTTTTTTATAGAAAATAATACTATTTTTGCACCACAAAAAACAAAAAATGAAACTTAGGCACGCAGCACTTATCATATTTATTCTATTAGTTGTAGATCAATTCTCAAAAGTATATGTAAAAACTCATTTCTTTTATGGTGAATCATATACTGTTCTAAGTTGGTTTAATATCACTTTTATTGAAAATGAAGGGATGGCTTGGGGAACAAAAATACCAGGTGAATATGGTAAATTATTCTTAACTTTATTCAGAATTTTGGCTGTTGCCGGTATTGGTTATTGGTTGTATGATTCTGTTGAAAATAAAAAATCAATTTTTTTAATTACAGCAATTGCGTTAATCTTTGCAGGAGCTTTAGGAAATATTATTGATTCTGTTTTATATGGAGTGATGTTTGATGAAAGCACAAGATACCATATTGCAACCTGTTTTCCTGAGAATAATTATGGCGATTGGTTTCATGGAAGAGTAGTAGATATGTTTGAATTCCCAATTTATACTTTTGAAAACGTGCCCAATTGGTTCCCTTTTAGAAATAATGATGGTACTTTTACTTTTTTTAATGCCATTTTTAATGTAGCAGATTTTGCAATATCTGTTGGAGTTGGGATATTGATTTTCTTTAATAAAAAAGCATTTGCTCCTGCAAAAAATTGAGTTTAATTAAGAGTTTTCTACTACATTAGATAACAATTCCATCTAATACCAATTGTAATTTTAAATGGTCAAATCCATTTTAAAATTTTACAATAGTTAATGCCGATAGCTATATTTACTTCAATTTGTTGGGCTCTTTTATATAGTCATTTGGTAGCAGTCATTGCAGAGCGACACCCAATCTGACAATAGAAAACAAGACATCAAAAACTATTTGAACAATGAAAATATATTCCATTCAAATGCCATTATTTACTTTCCTGATAATACTACTTTTGGGCACTGCCTGCAACACACCAGTAAAAAAAGATTTACCAAAAGAAAAGGAACTTCCAACAGGTTTTAAATACTTTGGGAATTGCAGTGTTTCACGTTTTATGAAGGACAAATCAGGCAACCTTTGGTTCGGAACAACAGATAATGGACTTTATAAGTATGACGGAAAATCGTTTAACCAATTTACAATAAAAGATGGGCTAGATAGTAATAAAATTTATTGTATTTTGGAAGATAAAGTGGGTAAAATTTGGGTGGGCACAGAAGTGGGACTTTGTCTTTTCGATGGAAAAAGATTTTCCAATATTCAGATTCCTTTACCAAAAAATCTGCCACTTAATAAGAACCCTTACTATCAAACCCATTGGGTATACAATATGTTACAATCAAAAAACGGAAAACTATGGTTTGTAACGATTGATGGTGTCTATATTTACGATGGCAAAGCATTTACACATTTTCCAATGAATGAAGCCGCAAATGGCTTTTTGACCAGTAATGATAAGGTGGAACGCATTTTAGAAGATAATGAAGGTAACATTTGGTTTGGAGGAAGAACCAATGAAGGTGTGTTTCGTTACGATGGAAAATCTGTAACCAATCTCAAACCAATGGATTTGTTTCAAAACGGACCAAAGCCTAAAGCTCTTAATTGGGGGTGGCCTCAATTGCAAGACAAAAGCGGAAATATTTGGTTCAGCAATTGGGGTGGAGCCTATCGGTATGATGGGAATACATTTACAAGTTTTACAACAAAAAATGGTTTGCCAAGCGAAGTCACTCGAATTATAGAAGATAAAAAAGGAAATCTTTGGTTTGGTGCCAGTGATGGTCTTAGACGATACGATGGTAAAACTTTCACCTATTTTAAAGATGGGCTAATCAATCCTTGGATTTGGGAAATTTTGGAAGATAAAAATGGAAATCTTTGGGTGGGAACTAGAGATAATGGTTTATACTTTTTCGATGGGAAATCATTTATTAATTACATAGAATATAAGCTTTAACTTGGAACAGAATAAAAAATAAAACAACGAACCGCTAACACCAGTTTTCATCAATGGCAAGTCAGGAAAGTACGCTGGTGATACATTTTTTTGTTTATACTTTTGTGGTCAGTGCCAAAAGTTGCCACTGAATGCAAGCTCCAAAACGCTATTATATAGTGCTAATCGGTATAAAACGAAAATATCTTTTTTGGTGTAATACAAAAATCCAAAGGAATATCATTTTCAGAAATATCATCAATATTTTTCTCTGCTTCAAACAAAGACAAACCAATTTTAATAGTTTCGGGTTGGCAATGGGCTAAAAATTTATCGTAAAATCCTTTGCCATA
Source organism: Flavobacterium sp. (assembly GCA_020048955.1). Taxonomy (GTDB): domain Bacteria; phylum Bacteroidota; class Bacteroidia; order Flavobacteriales; family Flavobacteriaceae; genus Flavobacterium. The sequence continues at coordinate 33,311 of JAIFLT010000104.1, read as the reverse complement.
ACCAACCCTATTTCCTTTTAAATCAAAAGCTAATAGTGGAACAAAAACCACCTCAATTTTAGTTACAGGAACTTCCAAACCCTCTAAAGGTTCTGGAATATTGTATTCGTTTTTCTTGAATTTTGTATTGTCTGAAAGAAGGTAATGCGTCATTTTTAAAGTAGCAAAATCACTTTTAGAAACTACAATTTCTTTGTCTTTTCCAGCTAAAACAGGAAGAATAAATTCGGTGTCAATTTCTTTTTGCTCTTTAATAGTTAGAAACAAATGAAAGTAAGTTTTGTCCCAAATATCTAATGATAACAATTGATTTGCAATAGCTAAACTTTGCTCTTCTATCGTTTCTCGAGGTAAAGCGGCTCTTAAATCTTTATACTTTTTTCTTAATTCTTTTTTATACATAAACAGACGACTTCAATTCGTCTATAAAAATAGTCAAATGTTGCACTTCTACATGATTCATGAGTACAATTTTATACCACTTATTTTCATGATTGTGCGTTTCAGGAACCAAATCATACTTTTCGGCAATTTCTCTTGGTATAAATTTGGAGTGAATGGTAACAATATTCATGTAAGGCTCGCGGAAATATTTAATATCTAATGCATCCAATTCATTACATAAAAATTGTGTTCTCATTTGCAAAACACTAATTTTTTCAAACCATTTGTGCGGACCATAAGTAAACAAAATCATCCAAACAGCAATGGCATTAGCACCAGAGCGACTTCCGCAAAGTGTTAAATCCATTCCTTCTACATATTGTGCTTCTTTAGTTAACACATTTTCTATCAATCCTTTGCGGCAAATAAAAACGCCTGTTCCATAAGGAGATTGAAGCATTTTGTGGGCGTCAATAGTAATCGAACTAATTTTAGGATTACTAAAGTTTATAGTAGAATCTTGATTACTAAACGGATACACAAATCCGCCATAAGCTCCGTCAATATGCAGTTTATATTCTAAATGATGTTTTTCTAAAATGGCAATATAATCATCAGGATTGTCAACCGAACCAAACATAGTTGTTCCTATATTAGAAATAATGATGAAGTATTTTTTACCCTCTTCTTTGGCTTTTAAAACAATATTTTCTAAAGCAGTTTTGTCAATTTCTCTTTTTTCAAACGAAACCGGAATTTTCAACCACTCCAATTGCAATAAATTAGCACCTTTAGGAATGGAATAATGCGTATCTTCTGAAGCCAAAATTACAATTTCATCTAATTTTGCATCCATTTTATACATAAAAAAATTGCGATACATCCAAATAGCTTGAATATTAGCTTCTGTTCCGCCAGGAGAAATATAACCGTCAAATTCGTTAGGTTTTGCTTTAAAAACATCAACAGCAAGTACGTTCAAAACTTCTTTTTCTAGCTCATGCGTACCTTTAAAAGCGCTTTCCGATTCGCCCAAAGTATGGCATCCAATATGATTTGGATTGGCAACAAACGTTTGTAAAACTGGCGCATCTTTCAAAAAGTCAGCATCAAAAAATACTTTTCCATCCAATTTTGATGCAGGATAACCCAATGAAGTGTCTTTTGCAAAATTAACATTGGCATTTAATGCTTGTTGAATCTTATTTTTTCGTTCCTCTTTTGGGAGTTTTTTCCAGTAAATCATACCTGTAATTTTTGTCAAAATTACTTTTATAGCTTTATATAAAACATGATAATTGTTAGTTATAAAGATTGCTAATTGTAATTTGCTTTGTGTAGAATTTAAAGTTAAATTTGTTTGACTTAAAAGTAAATCCAAATGGAAGAAATTTTACAAGCATTACAACTCAAAGCTGAATTAGATGTACTTCGTCCGATTGATAAAGAGCAAGAAGACCGAATAATGCAAAAATTTCGTTTGGATTGGAATTTCCATTCTAACCATTTAGAAGGAAATTCGTTGACTTATGGCGAGACCAAAGCATTGATTTTATTTGGAGTTACGGCACAAGGAAAACCTTTAAAAGACACTTTAGAAATTACAGGTCACAACGAAGCCATTAATTGGGTTTTGGAAATGATTCAAGGGCATAGACCATTAACCGAAAATTTTATTAGAGAATTACACTCACTTTTGTTACAAGATACCTATAAAGAATCAAAAAATGCCAAAGGCGATATTGTTCCAAGAAAAATCAGCGCAGGAAAATACAAAACAACACCTAATCACGTTCAAACGGCGACAGGTGAAATCTTCTATTTTGCAATCCCAGAAGAAACACCAGCAAAAATGACCGAGTTGTTGGATTGGTATAAAGTAAAGGCACTAGAGAAAGAAGCAAATCCAATTCTATTAGCGGCAGAATTTCATTATAAATTCATAAGAATTCATCCATTTGACGACGGAAATGGTAGGACTGCAAGAATTTTAATGAATTTTATTTTAATGCAATTCGGATTTCCGCCAGTAATTATAAAAACCGAAGATAAAGCCAATTATTTTGCTGCATTACAATTTGCTGATGCAGGAAATATTGAAAGCTTCATCACTTATATCGCCAAAAATTTAAATCGTTCCTTAGGAATAATGATTTCAGGAGCAAAAGGCGAAGATATTGAAGAAGATGACGATTTGGATAAGGAAATCGCGTTGTTAGAAAATAAATTAAAGCAATTTAAACAGATTGAATCAATAGATTCAAAGAAAAACGTAGAAAATCTTACTATAATTATCGATAAATTTTCAAAAGAAATTTTAAATATTTATAAAGTAAAAAGTAGAGTTTTTTCAAAATACTATAATAATTTTAATGTAAATTTTATAACCGAAATATACAAAGAAAGAGGAGGAGGTTTTTTTATAGATAGTATCGAAAACATAAAAAAAACAATTTTAGATTCTCATTCATTTACAATTGAGATAATTTATGAAGGATTTAAAAAAAATATTTTAGGGAATTTTGATTTTTCTAGTAAATATATAATGTGTTTCTATGATCAAGAATATACTATTTCAAATGAATTTAAAATAATAAGACTTGATTATTCAGATTATCTTTCAAATGAACAAACCAATGAACTTGTAAAATCAGAAATAAAACGCCACAAAGAATTCATAGAACAAAAAATTGCTGAAAAAGAAAAAAACAATCCATGAATATCCATTTAATCTGTGACTAATTTTTCAATTTTGGCATAAATCAAAATGTAATGAGATTTCTGCGGAATGACAAACCCACAACCTACACCCTAAAATGAACAACCCATCTTTAGAACTTCAAATACAAACGCTTCCCGATAATCCTGGAGTGTATCAGTATTATGATAAAGAAGGTAAAATTCTATACGTTGGAAAAGCCAAAAACCTCAAAAAACGAGTTTCCTCCTATTTCAATAAAGTGCATGATAATGGAAAAACCAATGTGCTGGTTCGCAAAATTGAAACCATCAAACACATTGTAGTATCGTCAGAGCAAGATGCGCTTTTGTTGGAAAACAATTTGATTAAAAAACTCCAACCACGTTATAACATCAATTTAAAAGACGACAAAACTTATCCTTGGATTTGTATCAAAAAAGAACCTTTTTCTCGAATTTTCCCAACACGCAGAATGATAAAAGACGGTTCAGAATATTTTGGTCCTTATACCAATTTCAAAACCGTAAATACCATTTTAGATTTGATAAAAGAGTTGTATCCATTACGAACGTGCAACTACGATTTAACCGAAAACAATATCGAAAAAGGGAAATATAAAGTGTGTTTAGAATTTCATATTGGCAATTGCAAAGGCGGTTGTGAAGGTCATGAATTAGTAGAGAATTATCAAAAACAAGTCGATGCTATTAGGGAAATTTTGAAAGGAAATTTCAAAGAAAGTTTGAAAGATTTCAAATTCAAAATGCAACAATTTGCTGCCACTATGCAATTTGAAGAAGCCCAACAAATCAAAGAAAAAATCGAAATTCTCCAAAACTATCAATCACGGTCAACGGTTTTAAACCCAAAAATTTCCAATATCGATGTGTTTTCCATTGTTTCCGATGAAACTATGGCATACATCAACTTTTTACAAATTGCGCACGGAGCCATAATTCGTTCGCATACCTTAGAATTAAAAAAGAAATTAGACGAAACCAACGAAGAACTTTTAGAGTTGGCAGTTGTCGAACTTAGAGAACGATTTCATCTAACCACAAAAGAAATTATTTTGCCGTTTCCACTTGATTTTGGCGATAAAATAAAAATTACAGTACCACAATTAGGCGATAAAAAACATATTTTAGAATTGTCCGAGCGAAATGCCAAATACTACCGATTAGAACAACTAAAACAAATTCAAATTGTCGATCCAGAGCGTCACACCAATAGAATTATGGCGCAAATGCAAAAAGATTTACGTCTTTCAGTAGAACCACGCCATATCGAATGTTTTGATAATTCTAATATTCAAGGAACCAATCCTGTAGCGGCTTGTGTGGTTTTTAAAGACGGAAAACCATCCAAAAAAGACTACCGCCATTTCAATATAAAAACCGTTGAAGGACCCAATGATTTTGCCTCTATGCAAGAAGTCGTTTACAGAAGATACAAACGATTATTAGATGAAAACCAGCCGTTGCCTCAGCTAATCATCATCGACGGAGGAAAAGGACAACTTTCGTCAGCCTTAAAAAGCATCGACGATTTAGGGTTGCGTGGAAAAATTGCCATCATCGGTATAGCAAAACGATTGGAAGAACTTTTCTATCCCGGCGATTCAGTTCCGTTATATCTCGATAAAAAATCGGAAACACTCAAAGTTATTCAGTTTTTAAGAAACGAAGCACATCGATTCGGAATCACATTTCATCGTGACAAACGAAGTAAATCGGCACTAAATTCCTCCATAGAAACCATTCCAGGAATCGGAGAAAAGACAATGCTCACGTTAATAAAACATTTCAAAAGTGTTAAAAGATTAAAATTAGCCACCAAAAAAGAAATTTCTGACGTAGTTGGTGCATCAAAAGCCAAAAAAATTTCCGACTTTTACCATAAAATAGATAATTAATTTTTGTAGCGAATGTTTAAGGCCTACTTGCAATCCATTTTCCCGCCATACACTACAATCTTTTCCTTTTGTTGCCTTCGAGTACCTCAGGCAACAAAAGAAAAAGGATTTCCGTTGCTGTCGGGGCTAAATAGCAATTGCCTTTTGCAAAATTCAATTTTCAAAAACATCTTTTCGTTTCTACTCGCAACCCGAAACTCACAACTCGCAACTTTTTTACTAATTACTTCCATCTTCCATCTTCCATCTTCTGTCTTTTCACAAGACACTCTTCAAAGAAAAAAAATAGGTTTAGTTTTAACCGGTGGCGGAGCTAAAGGATTTGCCCATATAGGAGTTTTAAAAGTGCTAGAAAAAGCAGGAGTAAAAATAGATTATATAGGCGGAACAAGTATGGGAGCAGTAGTAGGAGGATTATATGCTACGGGATTTAGTGCCATGCAAATAGACTCCATATTTCACGATACAAATTTCGATCAACTATTAAAAGATTACCTACCACGATCTTCCAAAAGCTTTTATGAAAAACGCAACGACGAGCTTTATGCCATTTCATTACCTTTCAATAAATTTAGTTTGGGCGTTCCAATAGCGCTTTCAAAAGGGATGTATAATTATAATTTACTCACAAAACTAACCCATTCTGTAAGGCACATCAGAGATTTTAATAAACTCCCAATTCCTTTTCTATGTATAGCAACAGATATTGAAACTGGGCAGCAACTTATAGTAAACAAAGGATATTTGCCTCAAGCATTGTTAGCAAGTTCAGCATTTCCAACATTGTTTTCACCCATAGAAATTGATGGTAAAATGTTGATTGATGGCGGAGTAACTAATAATTATCCAATTGATGAGGTCAAAAAAATGGGTGCCGATATCATTATTGGTGTAGATGTTCAAGACGGATTAAAAGGAAGAAATTCCTTGAAAGAAGCCACCAAGATATTGGTTCAAATATCTAATCTTCAAATGATTGAAGGCATGAAAGAAAAGATAAAAAAAACAGATATTTATATAAAACCTGATATTAAAGATTACACCGTGATTTCTTTTGATAAAGGTCAAGAAATTATTCAAAAAGGAGAAGAGGCAGCTTTAAAGATGTTTGATGAGTTAAAAAAGTTGCGCTCAGAAATTGTAAATTTTAAAACACAAAAACTAAATATAACCCATGATAGTCTTGATATAAAGAGAATAACTATCAATACACTTAAAGATTATACCCATGCCTATGTAATTGGAAAACTTGGTTTTAAAAGAGGAAATAAAATTAGTTATGATCAATTAAAAAAAGGCATCAATACGCTCGATGCAACAGGAAATTTCAGCGCTATTAAATACCAAATTAATGAATTACCAGAGGGAGATGATCTTAATTTGAATCTAATTGAGAATAAGAACAAAACATTTTTAAAATTTGGATTGCATTATGATGATTTATACAAAAGTGCCGTTTTAGTTAATCTAACTCAGAAAAAACTTTTTTTAAGAAATGACGTTTTGGCCATAGACTTTGGACTTGGAGATAATTTTAGATACAATCTTAATTATTATATAGATAATGGATTTTATTTTAGTTTCGGATTTAAATCGCAATTTAATCAGTTTAATAAAAATGTATTGACAGACTTTAATGACGGAAATCTTTTTTCTCAGTATGGAATAAACTCTTTAAATGCAGATTTCTCTGACCTTACCAACCAAGCTTATGTGCAGACAATTTTTGCACATAAATTTTTAATAGGGGCAGGATTAGAATTAAAATACCTAAAAATTAAATCAAAAACACTAGAAAGTAATAACACCATTTTCGAAAACAGTAATTATGCCAGTGCATTTGGTTATCTAAAATATGATTCTTTTGATAATAAATTTTTTCCAAAAAAAGGATGGTTTTTTAACGGAGATTTGCAAACCTATTTGTATTCAAGTAATTATACAAATCAATTCAATCGATTTTCAATTTTAAAAGGCGAAGCCGGAATAACAAGAACTTTTTATAAAATATTTAATATAAAATTCCAGTCAGAAGCCGGTATTACATTTGGAGAAGACAGCGTTCATTTCTTAGATTTTGTTTTAGGGGGCTATGGCTTTAATACCATAAACAATTTTAAACACTTTTATGGTTATGATTTTGTAAGTATCGCATCAGATAGTTATATCAAATCATTAGCTACAATTGATGTAGAATTTTTAAAGAAAAATCACATTAATTTTTCTGCCAATTATGCCAATGTTGAAAATAAATTGTTCAGCACAGGCAATTGGCTTTCAACACCAAGATATTCAGGATACGCATTTGGATATGGGCTAGAAACCATAATCGGACCCATAGAAATTAAATATTCTTGGTCGCCAGAATTACCCAAAGGATTTACATGGATTAATGTAGGATTTTGGTTTTAAACCTGTAAATTTTTTCAATTTTCGTAAAATTATTAAACAAAAAAAGTATATTTGAACACAATAAATTAAAAAAACTGAATTATGTCTATTTGGAGAAGAAAATCATTAACTGTTTTGATGGATGAAGCATCAGAATCTGAAAAAGGATTAAAAAGAACATTATCGTCTAAAGCATTGGTCGCTTTAGGAATTGGTGCTATAATTGGTGCTGGATTATTTTCTTTAACAGGTATTGCAGCAGCAGAACATGCGGGTCCGGCAGTAACTTTATCATTTGTATTAGCAGCTGTGGGTTGTGCATTTGCAGGTTTATGTTATGCAGAATTTGCTTCTATGATTCCTGTTGCGGGCAGTGCCTACACATATTCTTATGCAACTATGGGAGAGTTTATGGCTTGGATAATTGGTTGGGATTTAGTACTAGAATATGCCCTTGGAGCTGCAACAGTTGGTGTAAGTTGGTCGAGATATTTGTTAGAATTGTTAAGTAAATTTGGTGTTCATTTACCTGTTGAGTTAACGTGTTCTCCATGGGAGAAGCTAACCCTAAGTGATGGAACGGTTGTAGACGGCGGTTTCATTAATTTACCAGCTATCTTTATAGTTTCTCTACTCTCTTTGTTACTTATCAGAGGTACAAAAGAATCTGCTTCAATGAATAACTTCCTTGTAGTTTTAAAAGTTACAGTGGTAATTTTATTTATTGTTATTGGTTGGGGGTTTATCGATCAGGCAAATTATACTCCATATATTCCAGAAAACACTGGTGTTAAAGGGCAGTTTGGTTGGTCAGGTATTGCAGCTGGTGCAGGAACTGTTTTCTTCGCTTTTATTGGTTTTGATGCGGTATCAACTGCTGCGCAAGAAGCAAAAAATCCACAAAAAGGAATGCCAATTGGTATTTTAGGTTCTTTAGTGATTTGTACCATACTATATGTTTTGTTTGCTCACGTAATGACAGGACTTGTTCCTTATTATAAATTTGCAGGAGACGCAAAACCTGCAGCTACAGCATTTGCAGTTACAGGATATGATTTTCTTCAAACAGGTTTAATAGTTGCGATTCTTGCAGGTTATACATCTGTAATTTTAGTTATGTTAATGGGACAAAGTAGAGTGTTTTACTCTATGAGTAATGACGGATTGTTGCCTAAATTCTTTAGTGATATACATTCAAAATTTAGAACTCCTTGGAAAACAAATTTATTTTTCTTAGGTTTTGTAAGTCTTTTTGCAGGATTTGTTCCAGTAAGTGATTTAGGACACATGGTAAGTATAGGAACATTATTAGCTTTCTCTTTAGTTTGTGTAGGAATATTAATTATGCGTAAAAAAATGCCAGATGCAAAACGTTCTTTTAAAACACCATTAGTTCCATTTGTGCCAATTGCTGGTGTTGTCGTATGTTTTTACTTAATGTATTCGTTGCCTCAAGAAAGCTGGTTTAGATTGATTATTTGGATGGCTTTAGGAATAGCTATTTATTTCGTTTATGGTAAAAATAGAAGTAAATTAAATAAATAGAAGTTTTTCAAACAATTAAAAGCACTAAAAAAAGAGTATTCATTTTTTAGTGCTTTTTTCATTTATTTTTTCAAATTAATACCTACTAAAAAAAAAATTCCGATATTTGTTACATGAAAAAATGGGACAACTTATTAATCCATTTAAAATTCCTCATCAAGATTCCGATATTTGTTACATGAAAAAATGGGACAACTTATTAATCCATTTAAAATTCCTCATCAAGAGAAATCCTGAATGAGCACCATTCTTTTTGAGTAGTAACAAAAGTTAAAGGAAACTTTAAACTTTTAAACGTTAAACTTTTAAACTAAAAAGAAATGCCATTTTATCACAAACTTGGAACTATTCCACCTAAACGTCATACACAATTTCGAAAACCAAACGGCGATTTGTATTATGAACAACTTTTTGGAACTGTTGGTTTTGACGGCATGTCAACCAATTCCTATCATGAGCAGCGTCCAACGCAAGTTAAAGAAATTCGTTCTCAATATAGCGTTGCGCCAACAATTGCTAAATCAAACAATATTCAATCTTATAAATTAAGAGGTTTTGATGTAGCACCACAAGACGATTTTTTAGAAAGTCGCAAAATAGTATTAACCAATTCCGATTGTCATATTGTTTTAGCAGCTCCAAGAAAATCAACCACGGATTACTTCTATAAAAACACCGATTCTGACGAAATGATATTCATTCATCAAGGCTCTGGAAAACTTAGAACCATTTATGGTAATCTAGATTTTAAATATGGTGATTACTTAATTATTCCAAGAGGAATCATCTACAAAATCGATTTTGATACCCAAGAGAATAGATTGTTTATTGTAGAATCACATGCACCAATTTATACACCAAAGCAATATAGAAATTGGTTTGGACAATTATTAGAACATTCACCATTTTGCGAACGCGACATTCGTCGTCCTTATGAATTGGAAACCAACAATGAATATGGCGATTTCATTATCAAAGTAAAAAAGAAAGATGAAATTTTTGAAATGATATATGCTTCTCACCCATTTGATGTAGTTGGTTACGACGGTTTTAATTATCCTTATGCACTTTCAATTCATGATTTTGAGCCAATTACTGGGCGTATTCATCTTCCGCCACCAGTTCACCAAACATTTGAAACAGCAGCCTTTGTAATATGTTCTTTTGTTCCAAGATTATACGATTATCATCCATTGTCAATTCCAGCTCCCTATAATCATAGTAATATTGACGCCGATGAGGTTTTATACTACGTAGATGGCGATTTTATGAGTAGAAACGATGTAAAGCCAGGAAATATATCGCTTCATCCTGCAGGAATACCCCATGGGCCACACCCAGGAGCCGCAGAAAGAAGTATTGGTAAAAAAGAAACGCTTGAGTTGGCAGTAATGGTCGATACTTTTAAACCTTTAATGGTTACCGAAGAAGCTATGAAAATTGCCGATGATAAGTATTTCTTGTCTTGGTTGGACGAGTAAATTTAAAAAATTTAAAAAAAATTAAAGAAATCTAAAAAAGTCTTAATTCTTAATACTTTAATCTTAATACTAAATAAAGTCTTAATTCTTAATACTAAATAAAGTCTTAATTCTTAATACTTCAATCTTAATACTAAATAAAGTCTTAATTCTTAATACTTTAATCTTAATACTAAATAAAGTCTTAATTCTTAATACTTCAATCTTAATACTAAATAACAATGGCAAAAGAAGTAAAATCCGTTGAGTACGGACTAGAAAAAATATTTAGTGGAGCAAAAGACTTTCTTCCACTTTTAGGAACAGACTACGTAGAGTTTTACGTAGGAAATGCAAAACAATCTGCACACTATTACAAAACAGCGTTCGGGTTTCAATCTCACGCCTATCGTGGATTAGAAACAGGCTCGAAAGACTCAGTAAGTTATGTTTTGAAACAAGACAAAATCCGTTTAGTCTTAACAACACCTTTAAACAGTAATTCGCCAATAAATGATCATTTGCGTAAACATGGCGATGGAGTAAAAGTAATTGCTTTGTGGGTTGAAGATGCAAAATCTGCATTTGAAGAAACCACTAAACGTGGTGCAAAACCATTTATGGAACCAACGGTAGAAAAAGATGAGCATGGTGAAGTAGTTCGCTCTGGAATTTATACTTATGGAGAAACAGTTCACATATTTGTAGAAAGAAAAAACTATAATGGTGCTTTTTTACCAGGTTTTGTAGAATGGAAATCAGAATACAACCCAGAACCACTTGGTCTGAAATATGTAGACCACATGGTAGGAAATGTAGGTTGGGGTCAAATGAACCAATGGGTAAAATGGTATGAAGACGTTATGGGATTTGAAAATTTCCTCACGTTTGACGATACTCAAATTCACACAGAATATTCAGCATTAATGAGTAAAGTAATGAGTAACGGTAACGGAAGAATAAAATTCCCTATCAACGAACCAGCAAAAGGAAATAAAAAATCACAAATTGAAGAATATTTAGATTTTTACGAAGATTCGGGTGTTCAACATCTAGCTGTTGCAACCGACGATATTATTAAAACTGTTGAAGGATTAAAAGCACGTGGAGTAGAATTCTTACCACCTCCACCGCAAGCTTATTATGACGACATTCCAAATAGACTGGGTGTTCATAGAGATATGATGAAAGAAGACATCAAAGAATTGCAAAAACTTTCTATTTTAGTAGATGCTGATGAAGATGGGTATCTTTTACAAATATTTACTAAACCAGTTGAAGACCGACCAACTTTATTTTTTGAAATTATTCAAAGAATGGGCGCAACCGGATTTGGAGCTGGTAACTTTAAAGCACTTTTTGAGTCAATAGAAAGAGAACAAGCTTTGAGAGGAACTCTATAAAAGATTTTTTTCATTATTATAGAAAACCTCTAACTATTTAGATGGTTTTCTATTTTTCAAAATTTTTCCATTTTTCTTTGGTAACCTCAACTTTAAGTTGGTCATCATTAAGCCAAATAAATGGTTTTTGAATTTTTGAAATAAACGATTTATTTATTAAAGTATAACGAGAGTTAGTGAAACAATAATCAATTTTGTTTTTAATAGCAATTGTTTCACAATCTTGCCAACATGCTTTTATTTGATATTCTTTAGCATCAGAAGTATGAATAATTTTAAACCTAGGGTTGGTTTCAGATTGCGAAATACAAAAGATATTTTGTGGTGAAATTTTAATTTTTTCTTTTTTAATTGTTTCAATCCAAAATTCGTTTGTTTTATAACTATCAACCCAAATTTGGGCTTTCGAAATATAGTCTTTAAGAAAATTGGTTAATTTTTCTTGAATAGGTTTGTTTAAAAAAATATTCACATTGTATTTATTCACAACATCTTCAGATATAAATTGGTTGTCACTACCATAACCTGTAAAATAGATGATAAATGGATGGTAGTTTTCTATTGTTTTTATTTTATCCAATAAATCAAAAGTATTGCCACCACGAATGGAATAATCCAAAAACAATAAATTTGGCTTTTGATTTTCGATACAATTTATTGCGAGTTCATAAGATGGAATTAATGCCAAACAGTTCCAGTTTTTAAAGTTTGCCATACGCTTTTGTAAATCATGGCAGACTTTCAAATCATCTTCAACCACAATGTAATTATAATTTGATTTTATCATAATCAATAATTTTGTTTAGAGCAATTTTAACCATTGTTCCAAAAGGTTCTTTTAAATCGATAATTTCAAATGTGATGGCTTTCTTTTCATGTTGATTGATAATCTGAATCATTTCAAAAATAGTTTTCAAACCATTTCCATTGTTCTTAAATTTATTTATTTTGTTGGCCTTTTCCCTACCAACTCCGTTATCCTTAATGGTTATAAAATAGTGGTAATTGTCTGACGAAAAGTCTATTTCTAGATTGCAATTATCATCTGTTTTATTTCTTAATCCGTGTAGCAAAGCATTTTCAATTGGAATTTGTAATAACCCTACTGGAATTCCGTAATCTTTAGGAATAACACCTATATTATTTACAATAAAATTCAGTTCTGGAATAAACAACAAACGCTGAATTTCGATACTATTTTCAACCAATTTCCATTCATTATCAAAAGGAAGTGTGAACTTGTTTTTTTGAGTAAAATTGTATAAAACATCAATACTTTCGCCTAATCGGCTAATTACTTTTTCGGCATGAGGTTTGTCGTCCATTTGTGAGCCAATACTGTTTAAGGCATTTAACATAAAATGTGGGCGAAACTGATTGCTTAAACTTGACAAATTGAGTTGTGATAACTTCTTTTTTTGCTTTTCAATTTGATTTCTTTTTTGAAAAAAATAGATGATAATTCCAAAAAAAAGCAATGAAAAAAGAGTCCAAAACCACCATTTTTGCCATAAAAAACTATCTATAAAAATAGGATACTCAAATACATTAACACTACCGTCTTGCTGACAAATTCTAACATAAAAAACATAATTTCCCGAAGCAAGATTTGAAAAATTAAATTCATGTTGCAAACTTGGTGCATCAAATAGTGGTTTTTCTCCTTTCTTTGTTAACGCTCCATTGATATATCTTGGTAAATTATCTTTTGTTTGATAAGAAATTTCAATTTTAAAATTATTTTCAAATGGTTGTAGGTTAATGGTCTCTTTAGTTAAAAATACATTTTTTAAAGTATCTATTTGAAGATGAATTTTTGGAACTACTTTAAATGTTGGGAGTGTCAACCATTTTTTAATTTCCCATTGATATACCTTATCCGAGGTTGAAAACCAAATTGATTCATCTCTACTATCGGTCAAAATAGTGTTTTGCTCGGTTGGTGCCGAAAAATTTGTTTCATAAGCGTTGAGATAACGAACAGAAACGGTTTTATTTGCATACCATTTTTTTAAATTAAAAAGTAAAATTTTATCATTAGCACCTACAATCAAATAATCGTTCCATTGCTTCAAAAATGAAATTTTCTTTCCATTTTCAAAGAACGGATGTTTTATTTTTTTAAAATTTTTAAAAGCTAAATCCGTTGCATTTTTTCCGTTATAATAGACTAATTCTCCTTTAAAATTTCCAAACCAAAGTGTTTCGTAAGTATCTTTTAAACTACACATCGCACCAAAATAGTTTGGATTATCGTTGTTATGCCACGTTATAGCTTTCTTAGTTTTAGGATTATAAACTGCAATTCCTTTCTGAGCACACCAAATATTTCCAAATTTATCTTCTGAAATGGTTAAAATATTATTGAGAAGCATGCCGTATTTTGCGCCCACTTTTTCCCATTGTAGTTTTTTTCCATATGCTATTTTAGGGTTTTTGCAATACCATAATCCTTCAGTAGCAGTACCTAAATAAAGGGTTTTATCTTTGGCTTGATGCAAATAAAAACCAGTAATCTTGTCTGTAATAGTCCAATGTTTGGAAGGGGTTTCAAATGCAATAATTCCTTTATTTCCTTCTGCTAATAGTAATAAATGATTTTGAAGAGCAATGCTACCATTCATAAACTGAACGTCTTTTATCGTGTTTTTTAGGAAACCTTTTGAGTTAAACGTGGCTAGACCAGAGCTATAACTCCCTGCATAGATAGTACCGTTTTGATGTTGTTGCAAAGTAAAAACATTATTCGAATTGGAGTTGTAATACAGTTTTGGATATTGTTTAATGTGCGGAATTAATTGAGCAAAATCAGTTTGTGTTGAAGCATAAATGGTATTAGAATTTAAATTGTGTGTAGTGTGTACAATTCTGTCAATTTGCGAACTTTTTGCAAGGTTAAATAATTGATTGTTTGTTATTTTTTTTAATGTATTTATACCTTTTGAATAATAATTGATGTAAGTATTTTTATAGTCAAAATCAGAACATTTAAAATTATTATCCAATAAAATTTTTGCTACTCTTTTACCATTTTCATACTTTAAAAGCGATTTGTTATTTTCATTATACCAATAAAAACTATTTAAACTTCCCAGTAAAAAAGGATTGGCATATGGAAGTTCTGGGTAGTTAGCTACTTCAATTAGTTTTTGATTTTTAAGTTTAAAAAACCTCAAATGATATGGTTTATAAAAATATATTTTACCATTTTCTAAATATGAAATTTCTATTTTTTTATCATCATAATCTAATAGTTTTTTAAACGAGAAATTTTGTAAATTTAGTTGGACTAATTTTGCTTTATTTAATAGTTTGTTTTCAATTTTTGTAATAAGTTCATTTTTTGTAGGGTTTAAAAAAAACATACCATACCCTTCACTACCTTTTAGTGTTGATAATCGATGAATACGTTTATTGTTTTTTATAATTACAATGGCTTTGTTGGTGCAAAAAATTTCTAAATCGTTATGTTCAAAATAGTCATAAAGAAAATCATCATGTTCAAAATAATGGTTTAAGATATTAATTTTAGTATTGGTAAAATGAAAAAAATTGTGAAAATGAGTTCCAGTAATAACACTTCCATCTTTTTTTTGAAAAACTTTAAACGCATTATCTGTATTAATTCCAAAACGATAGTTGCTATATACCAAAGCATTACTTTCGCCCAAAGGATCGTTTTGAGCTTGAATTTGAAAAACAAATAAAAGGAATAGCCATATTTTTTTCATTGTACAAAATTAAAAACTTTTATGAATGATTTTTTGCCGCTTTGCCGTTTCATGTGTGTTTTTGGCGGTTTGGTGCGTTTTTGTACAAAAATGGAGTTCAATTTTATTTTTGTATAGATTTATAATATTTCATTCATTTTATAATAAGGTTTAATGTCTTTATTTTCAACATATTTAATTGGTTGATTGCCCGTATAAATAATCAATTGTTTTGCTTCTAAACTGGAATAACTTTTAAACAAATCCATATTTTTAAACCATTTGCCATTAAAATTACTTCCCGCTTTTATCTCAATTAAAGTAGTATTTATTCCGTTTTCTATTATCAAATCTATTTCTACGCCATTATTACTTCTCCAAAAATAAAAATTAGATTTGTTTATTTGATACGAATTTTCTTTAACTAAATTTAGGATACAATAATTTTCAAAAAGAGCTCCTTTTAATGGATGATTTTCTAATTGTGACAATTCATTAATTTTTAATAAAGCACACAATATTCCTGTGTCTACAAAATATAACTTTGATTTTTTAACAACTCTTTTGCCATAATTAGCATAATATGGGGGCAATAAATAAATAATTCCTGCAATTTTTAAATACCCAATCCATGCTTGAACCGTTTTTAAATCGATACCCAACTCCATTCCAATTTTAGCAAAATTAACCTCTTGACCAGCAAAAGTGGCAATAAATGAGATGAAGTTTTGAAATAAATTGATGTTTTTGATATTTACAAGTTGCCTTATATCACGTTCTATAACAGTTTGAATATAATTTGGATAAAAAATTGCTGGATCAATAGCATTCACCCAAACCTCTGGAAAACCCCCATAAAATATGTGATGCCAAACAGAATAAACTTCAGCTTTTTTTATTTCATTATAGCTCAAAGGATACATTTCAATATATCCCACTCTACCTGCAAGCGATTGTGTGATTTTTTCATTTAAAAGAAAATTGCTACTTCCAGTTAAAATATATTTACCTCTTTCTGTGGTATTGTCTAGAATTTCTTGTAAATAATTAAACAATTGTGGCACTCTTTGAATTTCGTCATAAATGGCACCAGCACTATTATTGCTTAAAAAATCTTGAGGTTCATCTGTAGCAAATTTTTGAGTTGTAATGTTTTCAAAATTGAAATACTGATAGTTATCAAATAGTGATTTGCAAATAGTGGTTTTACCACTTTGTCTAACACCCATTATGGCAATTGCTCTAAAGGTTTTTTTATAAAGAAGTATCTTTTCATCAATTTTTCTTTCCCAAGCCATAACCTAATTTTTAGCAAATATATACTAAAATGGAATTCAATTCCATTTTAGTATAAAATTTTTTAAACTATTCCATTTCATGTTTGTTTTTGGCGGTTTGGTGTACACAAATTTTTTGGTTTGTATTTTTTAAGGGAAGTTTGTGTGTAAATTAAAATTATCCTTTATGAAAACAATTTTTCAACTAAAAAAAATATTAATCATTTCACAACTCTTTTTGGTGGGGAATGTTTGTTTGGGTCAAGAAAAATCAATTCTATTCAATGAAATTACTCATCATATAGAAAATGGAAATTTCAAAAATAACATTATTGATCTTTTTTCAGAAAAAAAACAAGTTTTAAAGAATAGGGACAAATATTTAACTTTAAATATTGATAGTCAAAAAATCGAATCAATAATTGAGCAATCTGAAACGTTTATTTCATTGAAAATACCAATATCAGAGACGGAAAATAAGCTATTATATCTGAAAAAGAGAGCTTTATTGCAAGATAACTTTAAATTGATTGTAGAAACAAATAATGGGGCAATTGATAGGCTTATGCCTAAATATGCAGCATATACTGGAATAGTTGTAGATGAGAAAGAAAATTCAATTGCAGCTATAACTTTTGTAAATAATACAATGAGAGGGATTATTTCAATTGGTAATAAAGAATATACAATTGCACCAAAAAATGATGACGATGGAGAGATTGAATATCTAATTTATGAAAAAAGTGATGTTGAATTGCCATTAAATAACTTTACATGTGGCACAAGAGATGAAGATATTAGTTCACACGAAATCCAATATAGAAATGCGTCACAATCTACAATTCCTAAATGTGTCACATTGCACTTTGAAATTAATAAAAAATTAAAAGACGAAACAGGTGGTATAAATCAAAATATAATCGTTTTTTTAAATACTTTTAATATTGTTCAAACAAAATTTGCAAACGACAATATAACTGTTAGAACTTCATTTTTAAAAATATGGGAAACAGACGACCCTTATTATCAGTCATTTTATGGAGTGCCGGGCGAACCAGGAAGTTTTCAAGACTTAGGATATGATAGTTTTGTGCAAAATTGCGGACAAATAAATGGGAATATTGGTATTTTGCTTTCTAATTATTTTTCCAATATTGGCGGTTTAGGAGGAGGTATTCCATGCGCAAACCAAGGGTTTTGCACAGTAAGATTATTTGAATCAAAAACGATTATGCATGAAATTGGGCATGTTCTAGGGTCTAGACATACCCATTGGTGTGGATGGCCAGGTGGTGCAATTGATAATTGTTATGCGACAGAAGGCGGTTGTAATCCAGGTCCACCACCTGTAAATGGTGGTACTATAATGAGTTATTGTTTCAGTCAAAACATTTTAGATAATGGTTTTGGATTATTGCCTTTAGGTGTTATACAAAATTCAATAAATAATTCAAGTTGTATTTCAAGTTGTGATTCTTCAATTACATGTTTGGATAACATAGTAAATTTACAAAGTATATCTAATACAACTGTTAATTCTTTCACAATTAATTGGTCATCAATTTATCCAGTCAAAGTGTATTTTAAGGAGTCTAATTCAACTAACTATACATTACTTTCTACAATTAACAATCCTGTAAACAGTTATGAAATTTTTTTTACACCTTCTACAAACTGCACAATTCAAAAATTTGAAATAAAGCTTGTTGCTGTTTGTCCTAATGGCGATAGCAAACCATCTGTAATTGTTTATTCACCGCAACGTCATTTAGAACCATATTTAGGAACGAATAATTATGCAGTATATTTATGTAATATACCTGAACCAACTTTTGCCTATTTACCAATTGTTGGTAATAATTTAAAATTTTATGCTAATGAAAATGATCTAACTCCTCTTCCAACCAGTACTATCTTACCATTAAATACCTATATTACATATTATGTATCACAAACAATAGACGGATGTGAATCTTCTAAAGCAAAGGCTTTATATATTATAGTCAATACAAACGTAACACCACCTACAGCAGAAAACACTCAAACTTTTTACTGCACTAACCCTTCTGTTGCTGATTTACAAGTTGATAATCTCCAAAATACCGTATGGTGGGATAGTATAACTGGAGGTAATGCTTATTTTGGTGCAGAGCCAATAATAAACAATCAATATTACTATGCAGAAAATCAAAATTACAGCCCAACATTTTGTGCATCAAATCGTTTACCTGTTCTAGCATTAAAATCAACTGCTACACCAACTGCATATTCTATTCCATTTACAGAAACATTTAATAAAAGTATTTGTGCTTTAGGTTATGGAATAGGCAGTGCTGCAAGTTCTGGTGATATTGTTGATAATGTTTTGAAAATACCAAACTTCAATTTTAACGTAAATGATGATTTTGTAACTACTAAAAAGATAAATTTGACTGCAGGGACAACTTACTATATTTCTTTTAAAGTAAGAAAAATAATAACCAATCAAAACGCTACAATAATTTCAGAAATTTTTTCCTCTTCAAATTATTTTGAATTAGGTACGTTTTCAACAGTATCAGATGCTTACTCAACAGTAAATTATACGGTTACTCCAACAGTTTCAGGTCAATTTTATATTAGGTTAAAAGTGTATGCTGCTCAGTCTGATGGAGTTTACATCGATGATTTAAATGTTTCAACTACTTTAGGATTTAATGAAATCGAAAAAGAAAACTTTATAATCTACCCCAATCCTACAAAAAACCTTATAAAAATTCAATCTAAAACGAATACTATAAACAGCATTGAAATATATGACATTCAAGGGCGAATTATAAAAAAAGAAATTGTTAACGATACAAATTATACTATAAATGTAGAAGAGGTGAGTAACGGAACCTATCTATTGAAAATATATTCAGAAAAACAAAACAAAACTTTTAAAATTATAAAAAATTAGAATTTACATTTAGACATAACAAATAATAAATTACAAACTATGATTCAGTCAATAAAATTTTAACTGGTAATTTTTCATTCAATGCAAATGTTGCTGGTCAAATGTATAATTTCACAGAAGGAGAATTTAAACTTAAATACAAACAATTATAAATCTAAAAAATGAAGGCAAAATTAAATTTAAAAAACAGGTTATTAAATTCTGTTTTAACTATTCTTATCATTATATCATTATCAAGTTTTAATACATTAAGTCAAGATGTAAATTATGGATGTGATGAATACGATTACATAACAATAGATGATGTTATGAATCTTTCACCTGAAGGATACGAACAATGGGTAAGTCGTTCTAGCTTATTTGACGGGTCGTATTACGAAGCTTCTATTGAGTTTTCAGATGGCATAAGAGGAAAATTGTTTCAAGGTGGCACTAGTGGCAGATACTTTGTTGAAGATTCAAACGGAACAAATTACTATTACAATAGCTTACGTTCTGCAATAAGAGCGTTATATATTTATAAAAAACATAGTTGTTTAACAGCGCGTTATAGGGCATAAATCAAGATGTATTAAAAAAATGAAAAAAATAATAATTACGCACTTTTGATTCATAACAACAACATTTTTTCGGAGCTGAATATAAATACTGAAGTTTGACAAATTATAAATATTTAATACATAATTATATGAATACATTTTTACACTTTAAAAAGAATACATTTATACTTCTTTTTATTCTTTTCACTTCATTTAGTTTTGCTCAAATGGGGTGTTGGAAGCAAGTTTCCGTTGGTGAAGCTCATACATTAGCTATAAAAACTGATGGAACTCTGTGGGCTTGGGGTTTTAATGGAAGGGGAGAACTTGGAAATGGAACTAATACTCCTTCTTTTATACCTATACAAATAGGAACTGAAAATAATTGGATTGAAATATCCGCAGGACAAAATCATTCATTAGGAATTAAGTCAAATTATACTTTATGGTCATGGGGGGCAAATGATTTTGGAGCACTTGGAAATAATTCAACAACTGATTCTTATACTCCTATTCAAATAACTACTGATGCAAACTGGAAAAAAATATCAGCAGGTTCATTTTTCTCTATTGCAATAAAAAGTAATGGTAGTATGTGGAGTTGGGGTAGTAATGAGGTTGGACAGCTTGGAATAGGTAATCAGATTGACAAGTTAATACCAACTCAAATAGGGTCTAATACTTTTTGGAAAGATGTTTCTGCTGGTGGTGCACATGCTATAGCAATTAAAACTGATAATTCGATTTGGGGGTTTGGTAAAAACAGTTTAGGTAGTTTAGGCATAGGTAATAATAATAATTTTTATTTAAGTCCAACTCAAATTGGAAATAATTTTGATTGGAAAAAAATTTCAGTAAGTAAAGATTATTGGGGTGCTCATTTTTCAGTTGGTATAAAAAGCGACGGTACAATTTGGGCTACTGGTAACAATCCTAATGGTCAAATGGGTAGTGGTTCGAATTCAAATAACATATATAATT
This sequence comes from Flavobacterium sp., assembly GCA_020048955.1. Classification (GTDB taxonomy): domain Bacteria; phylum Bacteroidota; class Bacteroidia; order Flavobacteriales; family Flavobacteriaceae; genus Flavobacterium. Next base: position 12,064 of record JAIFLT010000104.1, on the reverse strand, counting down.
TTACCCAAATTGGTACTTTAAATGCTTGGAAAGATATTGAAGCAGGAAGTTCTCATGTATTAGCAATCAAAACGAATGGCTCTTTATTTTCATGGGGGTCAGGTGGCTTTGGACAATTGGGCATATCGTCTAACAATGATGTTTATATTCCTACACAAGTTCAAAATATATCAAATCTACAAAAAATAAGTTTAGGAGTATTATATTCTTCAATCATAAAAGAAGATGGTACCCTTTTATTATTTGGGAATAATTTTAATGGTCAACTTGGAAACAATACACCTAACAATAGCAATATTCCAGTCCAAATATCTTGCACTATATCTTCAAACACTAACGTATCCTACACTCCAACTCTATTTCTTTCAAGCAGTTCAACACAACTAGGTCAAAGTATAACCATAACAGGAAATAATTATACTCCAAACGGAGAAGTACAACTTAACTTTTATGGTTCAGGTGGTTTGTATCGAATTACTGAAAATGCAGATGGTTTTGGTAATGTAACTCATTTATACACCAATCCTTCAGGTGCTATTACAGGACAAGTAGCGGTAAAAATTTACGACAAAACCACAACAAAATATTCTCCTACCAAAACTTTTAATTTAACTTCTACAGTTTCGGGTGCTTTCAATCTTGCCGTAACTTCACCAAATAATGGTTACAAAATTCCAATTGCTCAACTTGCAAACATTACTTGGAGAGATAAAATGATACCATCTTATAATGGTATTACCTATCTAGTACAATCTGGTACTGCAAAGCGACAATACGATTATACTATTGAATTTCGTGAAAATGATGCCAGTCCTTGGCAACCTATTAATGGGGCATCACAAATTACAGGATATGCAACACTTAACGAAAATGTAAACTTCCAAACCACAGCTACATTTTCTACAACTTCTACCAATTATACCATTCGTGTAAAAGATAATCTTAACAATGCCATTATTGCACAAAGTGCAATTTTTGAAGTTACACCTATTGCTTCGGTTAGTTTGGAATGGGATAAAAGTATGAATGCAAACCCGTCACACAAACCTATTGGGGTGGTTGCTGATGGAGTTTCTCGTATTTTTATTAAAGTTACACCAACTACAGGTACATTATCATCTGTTGATGTTACTTTGAATAATGGTTCTGATACTTCGGTAAACATAGTTGGTAAAGTAATGCCTGCAACTGAAATTACAAATTTTAGCAATGAGGCTGATAATGCTACTTTAACATCAATAACAAACTCTACAATTCTTGGAAATTCTGCTTGGGTATGGTATGTTGCTCCAGAAGATTTCAAAGGTAACAATCCAAACGACTTACAAACTAACAAGCGAACAGTAAATGCTAACATAGTAATTCATAAAACTGATGGTTCAACAGAAAATGTTTCTATTCCTATTATTGTAAAAAGACCTCAAATTCTTTTTGCTCACGGTCTTATGGGCGATGAGCATACTTTTGATAATTTTAAATTAAGCGGTGTCATTCCGTTTGAAAGTTTATTTTACGAAAGTACAAAAGTGAGAATGATGCCTGGTGCATCATTTGAAAACAATGCAAAAGCATTGTTAGGTTTGCGTGCAGGTTCATCCCACACTTTTCAATGGTTCTTAAACGAAGATAGAAAAAATGGTTTTGCAAGTTGTCAAGTTGATTATGTTGGACATAGCATGGGTGGTTGTATTGCAAGAGCAGCCGAAATGCAACCTGAATTTAGACATACAAGATATACTTATGGTAAAGGCTATATTCATAAATTAATTACTTTAGGAACACCACACAATAGTTCGCCTATTGCAGATTTGGTTATTAAAGGTATCGAGAAATTTAATGATGCAATTGCAGGAAACAGTACACTCTCAAATATTGCAGCTGCTGGTTCACTATTCGATTTTGGCAAACTATATCAAGATGACCCAAATAATAAATGGTTTTCTATCGTAAGGCCTCGTGTAAATACAGACCCAAATATTGCAACTAATATCAGTAATTGGTTAAATATAATGGGAATAAATAATCCACCATTAATTAACTACGACCTTTCTCCATCTCAAGCCATTAGTAATCTAGCAATAAAAGGCGGTATCAATTTTCCTTTTACACCTTTAAAAACTCATTTTATTGTTGGAGATTTATATCCTGGGTTTCAAGCATTACCTACTCTTTCTTCTTTTGACGAAGCCCTTATTGAACAATTAAGTATGATTCAAGATATGGTTGATAAAATGGGCTGGGTATTTGATTTAATAGAAACTTGTAATACAGACCCGCAAGTAAAAGCAGATTTAGATCAAATTCAGGCTCAATATACCGACCCAGTATTAAGAGGTATGGCAAGAGCAATGAAAATTATAGATTTCTATAACAAGGCGGTAGTTGTTTGGAATGCTTCTTCATTTGCTTTAGACAGTGATGGAGTTGTAGATATTTTTAGCCAATCTGCTGGTTTGCCATTAACACCTGGTAATAGTGTTTCCGTTTTCGACTATACAGCTCATACTGGTGCACCTAACAATGTTACTGCAAGACCATCAGTTGTTGATAAAGTTATTGAACTATTAAACACTAACAGAACATCAGGCAATTTTTCTGCTATTCCTGGCAACACTAGTAATAATAGAATGGCATCTACAAACACTAATACATTTTTAGATAATTTGGATTTTACTAAATTACAAATTGAAGTTGACCCAACCAAAATGGACATCATTACACCATTAAATAGTCAATTTACTGTAGATAATATAGTAACAATTCAAGTTATGTTAACTGATATTACTAACTTTTCAGAAATTGAATTACACGTTGGTAAAGAAATTTATGCTACATCTACATTATACAATGGTATTGCTACCTTTACATTTCAAGTTACAGGTACAGTTGTTGGTCCTTTAGCAATTTATGCAAGAGCAACTTATAATTTACCAAATGGTAATACTAAATTTTTATATGATAGTACAGAAATTAATATTGTTCCAAGTTCTAATGCGGTTTTATCAGATTTACAAATTAATCCAGAAGTCGTTGAGTTATGGGTTGGCGATAAATACAAACCAGTTGTGAATGCAATATATCCGAACTATATAAGTGTTATACAAGCAGCACCAACAATAACAGGTAATATAGTTTCTTATAATTCCAACGAAAAAGAATTAACGGCTTTAAATGTTGGCGAAACTCAAGTAGTTTATAATTATGGAGGTTTTACAAAAATATTATATGTAATTGTTAGAAACAATTATGATACACAATGTACACAAAGTGGTATTAGTTTAAATGCTACAAATAGTAACAACTTACCTTGCGACTTAACAGTTAACAATGCAACTAATATTTCTGAAATTATTTGGTTTAAAGATAACATTGTAGTTTCATCTGCGTCAACTAACAATACTTATATACCAAGTATTAGCGGAACATATTATGCAATAATAACAACCTCTGAAGGATGCACTTATACAACCAATTCCGTAAATGTTGGAACTTTAGGAATAGATGATTTTACAAATGTATTAGATAATGTTAAAATCTATCCAAACCCATCTGATAACATTATTAACATTGAAACGAATAAAAACAGTATAAAAAATATAAAAATTATTGACTTACAAGGTAGAGTCCTAAGAGATCAAAATGTAAATGATTTAAAATATACTTTAGACCTTTCAACTCTCCCACAAGCAGTTTACATTCTAGAAATCAAAACTGATATAGGGAAACAAAGTGTACGAGTAATAAAAAATTAAAATATTCATTAATAATTCTCGTATTTTATTAAACAATCATTAAATTACAGCGTTATAATATCATTATTTTTGTAAAATAAATGTTAAAGTTTGTTTTTTGTTGAGAATAATTTAAAAAACAATCTTACATTTGTACTCACAAAACGAAAAGGAGTGGTTTCCTCATAAGTTTTTCATAATTTATAGTTTTTTGGTTGGTTAATAGCAAATAAAGAGGCTGTACTAAATTTTTAGGACAGCCTTTTTTATTACTAAAAATATTCAGACATCTATCGGAGAAGATTTATATACCTATTAGCACTATATAAGAGTTCTATAAATTGTACTCAATATTTTCTATCTGATTCTCCAAACACCAGTGTGACTTTTAGGGCAGCATCTTATACCAAATGGCTGTTTTATATAGCCTCTTGGTGTTAATTTATTCTATTTTCTTATCGAATTAACAAATCCTTCAATAGATTCTTTACTTGTTCCTTTTTCTTTCAAATGTTTTATAAACGCACTTCCTATAATTGCTCCCGAACCAAATTCGCAAACCGTCTCGAAGCTTTTTTTATCATGAACTCCAAAACCAATTAAATGCGGATTTTGTAACTTCATGTTCTGAATGCGTTGGTAATAATCCGTTTGAAAAGTAATTGTATTGGTGCTTCCAGTAATGCTATTGGACGAAACCAAATAAATAAATCCCGATGAGTAACTGTCCAATTGTTTAATGCGTTCTTCTGTAGTTTCAGGAGTGACCAACAACACATTTGAAACTTGATTTACTTCACACAATTCTTTAAAATTTGAAAGATAATAATGCAATGGCATGTCAGGAATGATAATTCCGTCAACTCCAACTTCGGCACATTTTTCTATGAATTCTTTTTCGCCAAATTGTAAAACCACGTTCAAATAACCCATCAAAACAATTGGCTTTTGTGTGATATTTCGTAGCGATTGCAATTGTTCAAATAAAAGATGTAAAGTCATTCCGTTTTCAATCGCTGTGCCGCTACTTTCTTGAATAACTGGTCCATCTGCTAAAGGATCAGAATACGGAAATCCAATTTCAATCATGTCCACATCACTTGCTTCCAAATGTTTTAAAATGGTGATTGTGTCGTTCAAATTTGGAAATCCTGCCGTAAAATACAACGACAAAATAGTCTCTTTTTTAGTTTCAAATAAGTTTTGGATTCTATTGTTCATCTGTTCTGTAATTTTGTAAGGTTGCTAAATCTTTATCGCCTCTGCCCGATAAATTTACGACCACCACATCGGTTGATTTAAATGTCATTTTATGCAAATAGGCCAATGCATGTGCCGATTCAATGGCTGGTATAATGCCTTCTTTTCGAGATAAATCATAAGCCGCTTGCATCGCTTCATCATCAGTAATCGAAACTACTTTTGCCTTTTTGGTATCATGCAAATAAGAGTGAATCGGACCAATCCCAGGATAATCCAATCCTGCCGAAATCGAATGGGGTTCTACAATTTGTCCGTCATCAGTTTGGATTAAATAGGTTTTACTTCCATGAATAATTCCTTTTTTACCTAAAGCAATTGTGGCTGCAGTTTTCCCTGAATGAACACCCAAACCGCCAGCTTCCACAGCAATTAATTGGGTTTTTCCATTGTCGATAAAATGATAAAAAGCACCAATAGCATTGCTTCCGCCACCAAGACAAGCTACTACATAATCTGGATTTTCATCACCTGTTTTTTCTTTCAATTGGATTTTAATTTCTTCACTAATCACCGATTGAAATTGCGCCACCAAATCAGGATAAGGATGCGGACCAACCACCGAGCCAATAATGTAATGCGTTCCAACTGGATCGTTTATCCAAGCACGGATGGCTTCGTTTGTAGCATCTTTCAAGGTTTTACTTCCGCTAGTGGCAGGCTGAATTTTTGCTCCTAAAAGACGCATGCGTTCTACATTTGGTTTTTGACGTTCAATGTCAATTTCGCCCATATAAATTGTGCAATCCAAACCTAACAACGCACAAGCAGTGGCAGTTGCAACGCCATGCTGACCAGCACCTGTTTCAGCAATAATTCTTTTTTTGTTTAATCGTTTGGCTAACAAAACCTGACCAATTGCATTGTTGATTTTGTGTGCGCCAGTATGGTTCAAATCTTCTCTTTTCAGATAAACTTGCGCTTGGAATTGTTCCGATAAATTCTTCGAAAAATACAATGGTGTTGGGCGACCAACATAATCTTTCAATAACAATTTGAATGCGGATTGAAAGTCTTCTGTTGCTATAATTTGCAAATAATTTTGTTGCAATTCCAATACGTTTGGATACAACATTTCGGGTACAAAAGCACCTCCAAATTCACCATAAAATCCGTTTTCATCAGGTTGTAAAGTCGTTTTCATTGCTGTCTTATTTTATTTATTAATTTGCTAACCTCTTCAGTAATTTTTTTAGTATTTGAATCTTCTAATCGGCTATTAAAATCCAATCCTACTAACATCGGATACATATTAAATTTAAGCTTACCGATAGTATCAATACTTAATCCGCCACTTAAAATAAAGGGTTTAGATAAAGTGTAATTTTCTAATAAGTCCCAATCAAATGGTTGCCCGCTTCCACCATATTTAGGCGTTTTAGTATCAAATAAAAAGTAATCGCAAACCTTTTCATAAGCCATAACTTCATTAAAATTGAAATAAGTATCTACCGAAAATACTTTGATAACACTAATAGTATTCTTTTTTAAAATTTCACATTCAGCCACCGATTCATTTCCGTGTAATTGAACAAAATCAAACGAAAATTGCTTTTGAATTGCTATAATTCGATTAACATCTTCATTTACAAAAACCCCAACTTTTTTTATGCTTTCAGGTAATTTTTTTAACGATTTAGGAGAGAAATCTTCGCCTACAAATCGCTTTGATTTTGGATAAAAAATAAATCCCATATAATCGGGTTGCAATGCGCCGACTTCAAGTATATTTTTCGGAAATTTCATTCCGCAGATTTTTATTTGCATACCAATTGTTGAATTAAATTTTTACATTTTTCCGCTGGATTTTTGGCTGCCATAAAATATTCTCCCATTAAAAATCCGTTAAATCCATTGGCTTGCAAAAGTTGAATGGTTTCTAAAGAATTAATACCGCTTTCAGCAATTTTAATGCTGTTTTTGGGTAATAATTGCGCTAATTTTATACTGTTTTCAACCGAAACTTCAAATGAATTTAGATTGCGATTATTAATTCCGATTAAATCAAAATTCAAATCCATGTTTTCTAAAATTTCTTTTTCATTTTGGGTTTCTAAAAACACTTCCATTCCTAACTCATGCGCTAAATTGGTATAAGATTGCAGTTGTTTTTTAGTTAAAATTTTAGCAATCAACAAAATCACATCCGCACCCATTGCTTTCGATTGAATAATTTGGTATTCATCGACTATAAAATCTTTTCGCAACATCGGAATGGTGTTGTTTTTTCGAGCCAATTCAAAGTCGTTAGTTCTTGCTCCGAAAAAATCAGTATCTGTCAAAACCGATAATCCTGAAACTGCAGCATTGGCATAACCTTGCGTAACTTCAACTACACTGGCATCTAAATTTATGTTTCCTTTAGCAGGAGATTTTCTTTTAAACTCAGCAATAATTCCGCCAGTAACCGAACTTTCAATCACCTTCTTCAAAGAATGTGTTGCCGAATTAAACAATGATTGTTTTTCTAAAAAAGAATATGAATATTGAGTTTTTAATTGCGCTACTTCTCGTATTTTTTGTGCTTTTATAGTATCTAAAATGTTCATTGAATTTCTTTTAGTCGGTTAAACGAATGTTTTGCTTTCAATACAAATAGTGATTCTTTAGCTTTATCAAATGCTTCTTCAAAATTCAGATTTGGATAATACGTTTGAATTGCCAATGCGGCATTGACTAAAACCACATTGTTCTGTGATTCAGTTCCTTTTCCGTCTATAATTGTGGTAAAAATTGCTGCGGCTTCTTCTAGAGTTTCACCGCCATACAATTCAGAAAAAGCTACATTTTTCAAACCAAAATCTTTGGCTTCTATAAAACGTTCGCCTGTGTTAGTAATCAACTTGGTTTTATCGGTCAGCGTTACTTCGTCAAAACCATCCAAACCATAAATTACGGTGTATTGACTGTTTTCTTCTTGCAACAAATACTGATACATTCGCGCCAATTCTAAACTAAAAACGCCAGTCATTTGTACTTTTGGAAACGCCGGATTTACTAATGGACCAAGCATGTTAAAAAAGGTTTTTATACCTAATTCTTTACGAATAGGGCCAACTGCTTTCATAGCAGGATGAAATAACGGCGCGTGTAAAAAGCAGATGTTGGTTTCCTCAATTTGTTGTTTCAAAATAGTTTCATCAGTTTGAAAAACAACGCCTAAAGTTTCTAAAACATTAGACGAACCCGAAATAGACGAAACACCATAATTTCCATGTTTCGCCACTGGAATTCCTGCACCAGCAACTACAAATGAAGTCAGCGTTGAAATATTAAACGTATTTTTTCCATCGCCACCAGTGCCACAAACGTCCATCAGATTGTAAGTTGATAAATCTATTTTATGGCACAAGTTCAATAACGCTTCTCTAAATCCTAAAAGTTCGTCGAGCGTAATATTTCTCATGATAAAAACCGTCAAGAACGAAGCAATCTGACTTGGGTTGTATTTCCCTAAAGCGATGTCAGTAAGCACTTGTTTGGCTTCGTCTTTTGATAGGGTTTTATGTTTGAATAAAGGTTCTAATATTGTTTTCATTGTTTAACTATTAAGTTTTTGTTATTTATTTAACCATTAAGAATTAAGGTAATTAAGAGAAAAAATTAATGAAACTTAATCTTAATGGTTTATATCTTTTTACTTAAATCAAATTAACATGGTTTATCCAATTAATAAGTATTGTTTTACCATTTTCTGTGAGAATTGATTCAGGATGAAACTGCAATCCGCGAACATCATATTTTTTGTGTTTTATCGCCATAATATTTCCCAATTCGTCTTTGGCAAGAATTTCTAAATCATCTGAAATCGCCTCAGAAACTACCCACGAATGATAATGTCCAATTTTAAAATGTTTCGGAAGATTTTCAAATAAATAATCCACTTTTACAATTTCAATTTCAGAAGCAATTCCGTGAAGTGGTTCTGATAAATTAATTAAATCCGTTCCAAAATGTTCTGCAATGGCTTGATGACCTAAACAAATTCCGAGTATACTTTTCGTGGAAGCAAATTCTTTCAATAATTGTGGCATCATTCCCGCATTTTTTGGAATTCCTGGTCCAGGCGAAAGCACAATTTTATCGAACTGATTGATATATGAAAAATCGAGTTGATCGTTTTTTACAACTTCAATTTCTGCAACACCAATTTCATAAAGTAAATGCACAATATTGTACACAAACGAATCGTAATTATCTACTACTAATACTTTCATAACTTATATATTTTGTGCTAATTGAATCGCTTTTCGAAGTGCCGATAATTTGGTTTCTACTTCATTCAATTCACTGTTAACATCTGATTTTGTTACAATTCCGCAACCTGCTTGATACGTCAATTGATTGTTTCTACTGACGAAAGAACGAATAAAAATCGCGTGATTAAATCCGCCGTTAAGACCAATTATGCCAACGGTTCCGCCATAAAATCCGCGTGATTGGGGTTCGTATTGATCTATTAATTGCATCGCTTTGTGTTTGGGTGCGCCCGATAAAGTTCCGGCGGGATACGTATCGCCCAAAATTTGTATCGGATTGTATTCGGGTTGCAATTTGGCACTGACTTTTGAAACCATGTGAATTACGTGCGAATAGTATTCAATCTTTTTGAAACTTTCAACTACTACTTTTTTACTCGATTTGCTCAAGTCGTTTCTTGCCAAATCGACCAACATAATGTGTTCGGCATTTTCCTTTGTATCGACCAAAAGTGCCTCTGCCAAAAGTGCATCTTCTGTATCGTTTCCTGTTCGTTTGAAAGTTCCAGCAATTGGATTGATGATGGCTTTTTGATCGTTTATAGTCAGTTGTGCTTCGGGCGAAGAACCAAATAATTTAAAATTTCCATAATCAAAATAGAACAGATAGGGTGAAGGATTGATGGAACGCAACGCTCTGTAAACATTGAATTCGTCGCCTTTAAACGCTTGTTTGTATTTCCTAGAAAGAACAATTTGAAACACATCGCCAACAAAACAATGTTCTTGACCTTTTTTAATGGCGCCTAAAAAATTATAGTTGGTGAAATTAGATTCTTCTTCATTTTGAAGTGAAAATTTAAACTGTGTCACCGAACGATTGTTAATAATTTCCTGAATTTTATCCAAATTGGAAACTTCATTTTCTTGCAAATGTTCCAACAAAAATAGTTCGTTGTTAAAGTGGTTGAAGACAATTGTATAACGAAACAAATGATATTGAATCAATGGCAAATCGAAATCGTTATTGGTAAAAGTAATATCTTCAAATAGCGGAATTGCATCATAACTGGTGTAGCCAAACAATCCTAATGTTTCAAATCCGAGATTTAAATCCGATACCGAAAATGATTTTGAAAACTGATTTAATTCGGTTGCAATTTCAATTTCCGAAGTTGGTTTTATAATTGTTTTTTTATCTGGAAAAGTAATTGTGGTTTGATTTGCATCAGCAATAAAGGAGGCAATTGGGTCAAAACATAGGTACGAAAAACTGTTTTCTTTGCTTTTGTAATCGGAGCTTTCCAACAAAAAACTATTGGAAAACTGATCGCGAATTTTTAAATACAAACCTACTGGCGTATGGGTATCGCTCAGGGTTTTGATTACTTTGGTTTGAAAATGATATAACATGATAATTGATTTTGAAAAAAAATTGGACATAAAAAAAACCCGCTTGGAAAAGCGGGTTTGACGATATTGTAGAGATTTACAAATAGCAGTTACCAACCAATTCCAAGAACGGAGTTAGTCATGTGCCACCAATTTGTATTTTGTATTTTGTTTATCATTATGAGTGCAAACGTATTGAATTATTTTGTTGCAATTGCATTATTTTTTAAATTTTAACATTTGTTCTATGAAATTATTTTTTCATACGACGTGCTAATTCTTGTTCTATATCTATTAATTTCAGGCTTTTAGCTTGCAATAAAATCAAATAATGAAACAACAAATCGGCAGCTTCACCAACAAATAAATTTTGATTGTCGTCTTTGGCTTCAATTACTAATTCAACCGCTTCTTCACCTACTTTTTGGGCTATTTTATTGATTCCTTTTTGAAATAGCGACGCTACATACGATTCTGAACTTGGGTTTGCAATGCGATTTTCTATTACATTTTCCAATTCGTTTAGAAAAGAAATTTGAGGTTCGGTTGCAAAACAAGAAGTCGTACCGTTATGACATGTTGGTCCGTTGGGAATGACTTGTATCAACAATGCATCTTGGTCGCAATCTTCTTTTATGGAAATTACTTTAAGATAATTCCTCGAAGATTCACCTTTGGTCCACAACCTATTTTTACTTCGGCTGAAGAACGTCACCACATTTTCATTTTGTGTTTTTTGCAACGCTTCTTCGTTCATGTAACCTAACATCAACACTTGTAGCGTTTCGTTATTTTGAATAATTACAGGAATTAATCCGTTGTTTTTTGAGAAATCTACCTTCATCTGATGGGAATATTTTTAGTTTTTAAAACGTTTTTTAATTCGGAAATCGGCACTTCATTAAAGTGGAAAATACTGGCGGCTAATCCGGCACTGACATCAGTTTGGGTGAATAATTCTATAAAATGCTGCGCGTTTCCTGCGCCACCAGAAGCAATGACAGGAATAGAAACTGATTTGCAAATAGCGTCGGTAATTTTTACTGCAAATCCGTTTTTCGAACCATCATTGTTCATTGAAGTCAATAAAATTTCACCTGCACCAAGTTGTTCTACTTTTTTTGCCCAATCAATAGCTAAAATCCCAGTTGATTCTGTTCCGCCTTTGATAAAAACAAACCACTCATTTTCCACTTTTTTGATATCAATAGCAACTACCAAACTCTGACTTCCAAAAGCGTCTGAAATTTGCGAAATCAATTGTGGATTCAAAACGGCTGCCGAATTAATACTCACTTTATCAGCACCAGATATTAACAACAAACGCGCATCATCAACCGATTGAATGCCACCACCAACCGTAAACGGAATGTTGATTTCTTTGGATAATTGAATAACCATTTCGGCTAAAGTTTTTCTTTTTTCTAAAGTCGCACTAATGTCTAAAAAAACCAATTCGTCTGCTCCGTTTTTAGAGTAGAA
>JAIFLT010000057.1 GCA_020048955.1 Flavobacterium sp. | reverse complement strand
TTTTTAAAATTTCCTTGCACCTGCTATTGCAAAAAAACTTCTAAACAACAATAAATTCAATATTTTTGGGTTTTTCAGCAGACCCTAAATACAATGCTTTTGCTTTGGCAGATGATATTATGGAACCTTTTCGACCTATTGTAGATGAAAAAGTTTATGAACTGATGCAACACTATGACGAACAAGAATTGAACACCAAAATAAAATCAGAATTATTACAAATTCTAACCCGAACGGTATATTTCAAGGATGAGAAAAGTCCGTTGATGGTTGCATTACAAAAAACGGCTAGTTCCTTGCAGCAATGCTACACAGGCAACAGAAAGAAAATAAAATATCCAAAATTATGGAACTAAACGGATATAGAATTATGTGGCTATTTGTATTTTTTGATTTACCGACAGAAACAAAAAAAGATCGCAAAAACGCATCTGGTTTTAGAAACAATTTACTAAAAGATGGCTTTAGTATGATGCAATATTCTGTTTATATCCGGCATTGTGCTAGTGGCGAAAGTGCCGATGTTCACGAAAAAAGAATAAATAGATTGTTACCACCAATGGGAAAAGTAAGTGTATTGCGAATAACCGATAAACAGTTTGGAAATATTTTAAATTTTTGGGGCAGAGCCGAAGTACCCAAAGAACCTCAACCTACTCAATTAGAATTGTTTTGAAATAAAAAAATGCTCCAATCTAGCCTATCACGCGCAAAAAAGGAGCATTTTTTTAAACGATATTTTCTTTTAATTTCTTGATTATTAGAAGGTAACAAGCCAACTAATATCGTGTTTTCAAATCTTTAATCAAACCACAACTACTGCAACTAATTTTATAACTTTTTCAAAAATATCGTGTTTTCAAATCTTTAATCAAACCACAACCTATACCACGCAACTACCACTGCTGGTATGAATATCGTGTTTTCAAATCTTTAATCAAACCACAACGTCCATTGGTACGCCTATTGTCTTATATTGAATATCGTGTTTTCAAATCTTTAATCAAACCACAACAGATAAATCTTGCGGAGGAATAGTAGGTACAATATCGTGTTTTCAAATCTTTAATCAAACCACAACCACTTTTGCAGATATTATCAAAGGTGCTGGAATATCGTGTTTTCAAATCTTTAATCAAACCACAACGTTTTAAAAACCTCATCATTCACTGAAAAAATATCGTGTTTTCAAATCTTTAATCAAACCACAACCAATTAACAAATAATATTATGGAAAATAAAAATATCGTGTTTTCAAATCTTTAATCAAACCACAACAAAATCATTTTAATAGCTTGGTTTACAGAAATATCGTGTTTTCAAATCTTTAATCAAACCACAACCACTTGTTGTATTTTTTCTTGCGAACCTTGAATATCGTGTTTTCAAATCTTTAATCAAACCACAACTGAACCAGTTAATAACAAAGCATCTATATTAATATCGTGTTTTCAAATCTTTAATCAAACCACAACTGGAGGTTGCACATTAGAACCTAAATAAGTAATATCGTGTTTTCAAATCTTTAATCAAACCACAACAAGGAGTTTCACTTGAGTTTGATAAAAAGTAATATCGTGTTTTCAAATCTTTAATCAAACCACAACAAAGCAGAAGAAGAATATTATTCCACAATAAATATCGTGTTTTCAAATCTTTAATCAAACCACAACAAATCAATCAAAGGCTAATTTAGAACATACAATATCGTGTTTTCAAATCTTTAATCAAACCACAACATGCCTTTGATTATTGGGGTCGTTTCAATAATATCGTGTTTTCAAATCTTTAATCAAACCACAACCTAATGGTTGCAACTCAAAATTATTCTCAAATATCGTGTTTTCAAATCTTTAATCAAACCACAACTTATATCTTTAAACTCTCCAAAACCATAATAATATCGTGTTTTCAAATCTTTAATCAAACCACAACTAACTTATTTACGTTTACGTGTTTGTTTTGAATATCGTGTTTTCAAATCTTTAATCAAACCACAACTCTTGCGTACTTTCGCTCTCAACTCCTAAAAATATCGTGTTTTCAAATCTTTAATCAAACCACAACTCTCAAAGACAATGTGCATTGATTTTCGTAATATCGTGTTTTCAAATCTTTAATCAAACCACAACTTAAAGTTAGGGTATCCCTGTCGGGCGGATGCCCTAACTTTCAGTTGTGGTTTGAGCTGTTTAAGCGTTTGAAAAACTGCATGTCAAAGAACTTTTAAAAATCTTGTCTCCCGATAATTGTGACGATTTCAATTTCATTCCCTTTGATATTGAAATAAATGGTATCAACTCCACAAACACAGAAACGATCTATATGCTTGTATTTTGTAACTTCTGGAAACATAAACGGATTAGAAGCTATTTTGACAAAACATTCATGAATCAGTACCTGATATTTGTCTGCTTGCGTTCCACCAAATTTATACACGCCATATTCATAAATTCTAAATAAATCTTCTTTGGCTTCTCGACTTAAAAAATAATTATACAATTTTCAACCGTTTTTTAAACTCAGCCAACATTTCTTCTTTTGTTTGCTTTGGTGCCATTCCACTTTTCAAACCTCTATCAATTTTCATTTGAACATAGTCATCATATTCTTCTCGAGCTCTGGCTTGCTTTATTAAATAATTTACCGCTTCACTCTTGCTAGTAAATTCTTCTTTGGCAACTTGTTGTTTTAACCATTCATCATTTTGATTGGCTAAGGTGATACTTTGTCTTGACATACTAAAAAATATTTATTGGTGTAAATTTACACCAAAATCTTTTATTATAAAAATTTTATTTTCCCAGTAGGTGTTAACCTAAATTCATATCCCTCCACTAAACAATCAAATGTATTTGCTCCAATTTTTATCCATGGATATTTTTTGTGTTCTCCTACGTTTTTTCCACCTTTCATTCCTGTTTTTAATCCCATAAATTCTGTTATTCTTTTTTTATCTCTTGCCTCAGAATGATGTAATAATTTAATTTCAGCATATTTTTCAACATCCATTTGTGTAATTTCAAATAATCGACCCAATAATTTTTCCTCCGACATTTCAAATAATTCTTTTGGTGATTTGTCATAAATTAAAACCATTTTCCCTTTTGTTAGAATGTATTTTAATGGATTTAGGTTTTCATCTTTTTCGGGAGCAATCGGATATGTTTTTTTATCATCATTGCTTAATTTAAAATATTTACCAGCATCAATTATATTGATTAGTTGATTGCTTCTTGTCAATTTTCCTTTTTTATCCAGTCCTTCATAAATAGCCATACAATAATTACCATCATTCTTTGCATGATAAAATTGTTTATGTTCATGACGGGAAACATCACGATGTTTTTTTATGAATAACGGATTGGTAACATCACTTGTATAATAACGAATTTTTTTTATTGGTACTGGATTTCCACTTTTGTTTGGCAAAACATATACATCATTTTTAATTTTATTTTCAAGAATTTGGATGGCTTCTTTAATGGGTTGCTCCTCCTCTTCTTTTAAATTCTTAAGCTGTTTTTTCAACTCTTCTATTTCTCTCTTGATTTGCTTTTCTTGTTCTCTTCCATTGGTAACTATTTCTTTTATTCTGTCGTCAACAATATTTTTCAAATCAGCATCCTTAAACATTTCAATTCCTTGACGTTTTACATATTTTATTACTTCCTCGGTTTCGCCAGTTTTTTTATTGAGTTCTTCTCTTTTAATGGCACCATAAAAACTTTCTTTATGCAATGCACCCCGAACAGTATCACCTTGCTTGTATTTTATCTCTCCTTTTTCATTTCGTTGAATAATACCTCTTTTCCGTATAGCTTTTTTACTTTGAACTGGCAAATTATCAGGTGTATGATGGCTAATTAGAGTATCATTATCAAAATTATCTACATCTTTATTAAAACCTTCCCAAGGTATTCTATGAGAAAAAGATGGTTTTGGTTTTCCAAAAAATTCATGTTGTTCAAAATTATGATAATAATTGGCTAACGCATCATTTATATCATTTGTACAACAAGCAACAACAACGGCATCTTTGGCATGATGAGCATGATTGTCTCTTGATTTTTCATTCAAACCCCACATTTGTCTCAAATTGGCTGTTGTTTTTCCTTTTATTGGATACACTCTATTGAAAACTGTTTTTAGAAATAAATTTCCGTATTTACTAATAATTCCAATATCAACAGATTGACTGTTTTTGAAACTTTCTGGAACTTGTTCCATATTGAACGATTTGTATTTTTTGAAATAATACGAATATTCAAAACGTAATTTGGTTCGTTCAATAATATATTTATCTCTTTTTTCTTTGGTTGATGCTGCTTTTACTTTTTTAGATAAATCTTTAAGTTGTTGTTCTAATCCTTTATATTTTGCATACCAATGTTTTATTCTTGGCAAAATTTCTTCATGGTTTGGGCATTCAAATGGAATTTTATCTTTTTTAGTTTGACGATTAATAGGTATAACAACACAAAGTTTTATTAATTTGTGAATTATCTAAACTCCTGCTTCGTGGAACAGTATGTTCAATATCAAATTTCGGATTATTACCTATAAAATCAGATAAACAAATGGTTTTCCCAGTATAAAGACAAACTTTGTTTTGCTCTATCCAAAGTTGATATTTTAAAATATCGGTTTCCGTGGGTTCATAATCGTTATATTTTGCATTTGCATCATTGCAACCTTCAGTTATTATTTCTCCTGTAAAAATTGATTTAATTTCTTCGGCATATTTATTTCTTCTATTTTTCAAATCTTCATTCCATTGTCTTATAGCAACTCGTTCGTTAGAAGAATTTAATTCTCTAGGCATTTCAATATGAATAAAAGTATTTTCATCTATCATATCATCTTTAATCAATTGATTAACAACTTTTTTCAATTGATGCAAAGAACGCATTGCCATTGGGTTTTTGATAGAAGAGATTAATGGACTACCTAAATATTTTTTACCATCCTCATCACTTCGTTTTGCTTTTTTATATAATTCAATTGCTGATGGATGGTATAACTTTTTTAAGCTTTCTTCGGTAACATCAAAATTATCACTCAAAAAAGCTTTTAATATTTCATCAATTGTTTTCTTTTTTGCAAATTCTCCTCTACCCGAATTGAGTTTCATTTGATTTGAGAAAAGTTCAAAACATTCTGATAAAATTTTGGTTTGAAAATCTAATGGTGTTTCATTCCATTTTTTTGTTCCAAAAAAATCTTTTACTTGTTTGTTTAAACCATTTCTATAAGCTTCTGCAACAAAACTATTAGTCGAACTCCAAGTTCCGTTTTCCTTTTTTACATTTTTTATTAATCCGTTTACAATATCTATATTATTACTATACAATTTATAGTTTTCAATAATTGAATTGATCTCATTATTGATAATAGTTCTATTCTCTTCATTGCTCCAAATTTCCGCTGGCAAAATATTTTTCATATTTGCTAAGAAAACAGCATGTGAATAAATAAGATTTTGTCTTAAATAAGGCAAAATATTTCTAATTGCTTTTATACTCAAAGAACCATAATCTTGTTTAAGTTTTATCTTAGAAAATTTTGAAGCTGTTTTTTCATCACAATTAAGATTTTTAATTGCGAATTGTTTTAATAATTCTTCATTATCAAATCGGAATAAAACATGCCAAACATCATCAATAATATCATCAATTGACTTTTGAACTTTTAAATTTTTATCGGTTTTAGTATTTTTTACAAAACTTGAAAGCAAATAATCTTTCCAATTTGCACCAAAAACATCAACCAAATTAGCAATTGTAGGACAACCTGCAACGTTACTTCCTAAATTATAATTGAACAGAACATCAAATTCAGAAACATTCTTATCTTTATAATAAGCGGGTTTTAAATTTTTTGGTGTTAGTTTTTTGGTAATTTCAATAAAATCAAAATTAGCTTTAGATTTTCTAAAAAATAAAGGTTGAATTTGATTCCTTTCATCTTCATTTAGCAATCTTAGCTTTTCATCTGCTGGTAATTTAATTTTAACATTATTCAAATAACTCAACATTCTAAATTCTTCAAAATCGGGATGAGAAATTGGCACACATGTCTTTCTGTTTTCCAACGGACATTTGGCAACCAATCCTTTTTGCGATTTTAAAGGTCTTTGAAAAAATATAGCTTTTTCTATTTTTTCTTGTATATCATTCGGAATATTCTGCTTTTTGCAGATGAAATTGAATTCTGTTAAATAGTGGTCAATTCTATGAGTATATTCACCACGTATTTTTTCTCCTTTTTGGTATAAATTATAGAAATATTCTCCTAAAGTAGAGCATTTCTCTTCTATAATTTTTTCTGTTAAATCGCTAATTGCTCTTTTAACTGGTCCAAGAAATTCTTTTTTGTTTAATCTTTCGTGTAGTTTTTCCTTTAAATCTATGTAAACTAAAGTAGTATTTTCTTTTACAATTGCGTTGAAAGCTCTCGAAAGTGTAAATAAAGGTTTGTTACTTGACTCTTCTTTATCATAACTTGATAAAAATTCTGAAAACAAATCTAAAAATTCTAAAATTGAAGTCGCATCATTAATTATTCCTGTTATTTCAGAATTTTTTTCTTCAATAATTGAATTATCAGAACTATCCAATCTATTACTCAAAAAACCTCGCCTTTGAGCAATATGATAAAACGCTCTTCCTAAAACATACCTATCTTCTTTATTGTTCAAATTAAGATTTTCTGATGATGCTTTAAATCGATAGGAATATGGATTTTTGATTTGCTTTTTTCTTTCAACTTCATTATCCTGATTATCTGTATTTAACCAAATTCTGAATTTGTCATTTTGTGGATAGATTTTCTTATATCTCCAACCATTCAATTCATCATCAGACAATTTTGGACACAAATTATTATCAGACAAAACTTTTAGTAATTCAATTTTTCTAATTTTTCTTCGGTATTTTAATTTCCTAGCGCTTCTAAATTCTGTTCGTTTTGCAGCTTTAGAACTTTCACTATTTGTCTTTGCCTCAATATTTACTCCCTCCGAAAATATTCGAACTCCTTTATCAACAAGTGAAAAATCATTATTTTCTTTATCCACAATCGCCCACCCAATCGAGTTTGTCCCTAAATCTAATCCTAAAATTTTTGCCATAACATTATGCTTTTAATTCAATTTATAAAGGTAAACAAAAAATAATTATCCATTTTACGGTTTCCCGTAAACCAAACATAAAAAGTTTTTTATATATTTGCACTGATTAAAATTTCAAATCTTTAATCTTATCACAATAAGGCTATATGCCGTAGAGAAATCTATAGTCCTGCGTACTCCGTGGGACTTTTTTTGTTTACAACCCTTAATAACTTGTAATAAAATCTTTTGCCTCGCCAAAAAAATAGATTTACTTTTACGCCATTATAATTTATAACTACATACAATGTCTAACATTCAACAACTACAAGATTTTACAACACAAGTACGAAGAGACATTCTTCGCATGGTTCATGCCGTAAATTCTGGTCATCCGGGAGGTTCTCTTGGTTGTGCAGAATTTTTAGTAGCACTTTACCAAAACCTCATGAAACGCAACGAAGGATTTGACATGAACGGCACAAACGAAGATATTTTCTTCCTGTCAAACGGTCATATTTCTCCCGTTTTTTACAGCGTTTTAGCAAGAAGTGGCTATTTTCCTGTTTCTGAATTAGCAACGTTCAGAAAATTAAACACGCGTTTGCAAGGACATCCAACAACACATGAAGGTTTACCTGGTATTAGGATGGCTTCAGGTTCCTTGGGACAAGGTTTATCTGTTGCAATTGGAGCTGCTCAAGCAAAAAAATTGAACAATGACCATCATTTAGTTTACGCTCTTACTGGAGATGGCGAATTGCAAGAAGGTCAGAACTGGGAAGCTATTATGTATGCTTCTGCAAAAAAGGTAGACAATCTTATCGCAAC
>JAIFLT010000186.1 GCA_020048955.1 Flavobacterium sp. | reverse complement strand
TAGCATCTTCTGAAGTGTTTCTGTAGCCAGTAACTTCTCTGTAAGAAAAAGTTTTGACTTGTGCTTTTTTTAGAATTTGTTTTACTTCGTTTTCATATTCGGCTGCTGCTGTTATTAATAGTAGTTTCATGTTTAAAAGTTTAAGAGTTTAAAAGTTTAAGAGTTTAAGGGTTTAAAAAGCATAGCTTAAAAACTATAACTTATATTTAAAATGTACTTCGATACTTCCTTCGTCAGTACAGGCATAGCTCAGTGTGACAATTGACTGAATATTGCGACTGAACACTGAATACTGCGACTGAACACTGAACACTAATTTTTCTCCCATCTTTTGCGTTCTACAATATAGTAGATTAATGGCACTACAATTAAGGTTAAAATTGTGGAAACAATAGCTTCTCCCATCTTTTGCGTTCTACAATATAGTAGATTAATGGCACTACAATTAAGGTTAAAATTGTGGAAACAATAGCTCCAAATACCAACGAAATCGCTAAACCTTGAAAAATTGGATCGAATAGAATAATTACGGCTCCAATTACAACGGCTCCTGTGGTTAGTAAAATGGGTGTTGTTCTAACGGCACCCGCTTCAATAATGGCTTGTTTTAATGGAATTCCATCGTTCAATCGGATTTCGATAAAATCGATGAGCAAGACCGAATTTCTTACCATTACTCCCGCTAAAGCAATCATTCCGATGAAAGAAGTGGCTGTAAAATAAGCACCTAATAGCCAGTGACCAAATACAATACCAACTAACGATAGCGGAATTGCCATCATCATAACAATAGGGGTTTTAAAGTTTTGAAACCATCCCACAATAAGCATATAAATTATGACAATAACAACCGCAAAAGCAATACCCAAATCGCGAAAAACTTCTAAAGTAATTTGCCATTCGCCATCCCATTTAACCGTAAAATCACTTTCGTCTGACGGTTGATCCATGTACAATTCGTTGACTTTGTAGCCTTTTGGCAATTTCATTTTTTGCAATGCTGAGTTCATTCCCAAAATAGCATACACCGGACTTTCTAATGTTCCTGCCATATCAGCGGTTACATAAACCACCCGTTTTTGATCTTTTCTGTAAATTGTTTTTTGCAACGTATCAGCAACTACCTCTACCAAATCAGAAACTGGAACCACATTGCCACGACTTCCTTTAATTTTTAAATTCTGAATGTCTTGTAACGATGTTTTGTCTTTGTCATCTAAAGAAAGAACGATTCCAACACTATTATTGGAGTTTTCATCATATAAATTAGAAACTGGATATTCTTTCAATAAATACGTCAGATTTCCAACGACTTGTTGCGGTGCAATTCCGTTGAGCATTGCTTTTTCTTTGTCCACTTCCAATCGATATTCCGTTTGATTGTCTTCAACGTACCAATCAATATCAACAATATCAGTAGTTTTTTCTAAAATACCTTTTACCTGATTGGCAACGGCTATTTGATCTTTATAATCAGGTCCATAAATCTCGGCAACCAATGTTGACAAAACTGGTGGTCCTGGTGGCACTTCAATAATTTTGACATTCGCACCATATTTTTTAGCAATCTTTTGCACTTCTGGACGAACCAATTTGGCAATATCATGACTTTGTAAATCTCTATCTTCTTTGTGCAATAGATTCACTTGAATATCTGCCATATTGCTGCCGCCACGCAAATCGTAGTGACGCACTAATCCGTTAAACGTAATAGGCGCAGAAGTTCCGATGTAATTTTGATAATCCACCACTTCTGGAATGGTGGTAAGATATTGAGCAATTTCTTGAGTAACCGCTGCAGTTCTCTCTAACGTAGTTCCTTCGGGCATATCAATTACCACTTGAAATTCGTTTTTGTTATCAAAAGGAAGCATTTTTACCAAAACCGATTTGGTGAAAAACATCAAAACAGAACCTGCTAACAACACTATTGTTACACCCAACATTACTCTACGTTTAGTAGAATTTTCTAGAAATGGACGCTCCAATTTGTTGTACATTCTGTAAATCCAAGACGTTTCTAATCCTTGTTCGGCTTTGTGTTCTTGTTCGTCTTTCTCATGCAATAAATGATACCCTAAATATGGCGTAACTGTTAAAGCTACAAACAACGACAACAACATGGCAATAGAAGCACCAATGGGCATCGGACTCATATAAGGTCCCATCATTCCTGATACAAACGCCATGGGAAGTATGGCAGCAATAACGGTAAATGTGGCTAAAATCGTAGGGTTACCCACTTCGTTAATCGCAAAAATAGCCGCTTGTTTGAATGGTAATCGCTTCATTTTGAAATGTCGGTGCATGTTTTCGGCAATGATAATACTATCATCCACTACAATTCCGACCACAAAAACCAAGGCAAAAAGTGTAATTCTATTTAAGGTATAACCCAACATATAGTAAGCAAACAAAGTCAAAGCGAATGTTAAGGGCACAGAAAAGAATACCACTAAACCACCTCGCCAACCCATAGCTAGCATTACTAAAAGTGTAACCGCAATAATGGCAATTCCTAAGTGCATCAACAACTCCCCTACTTTGTGCGAAGCGGTTTCTCCATAATTACGAGAAACTTCTACATGCACATCGTCGGTAATTAAAGTTTTCTTTAGACCTTCGACTTTTTCAAGGATTTTATCCGAAATTTTCATGGCATCAGCCCCTTTTACTTTTCCGATAGAAATAGTAACAGCAGGATATTCTGATTTATTTTTAGTGTACTTTTCATTGGTTTTACCATATCCAAAAGAAACATAACTTCTGGGTGTCGATGGACCATCTTGAATTTGAGCCACTTGTTTTAAATATACTGGCATGTTTGCATTTACACCAACAACTAAATTCTCAACATCTTCTGAAGTAGCTAAAAATTTGCCTGTAGTAATTAAATATTCTTTATCATTAGAAACAAAACTACCCGATTGCGAACTGCCATTATTGGCTTGAATCATTTGCATAACTGACAAAGCATCCACGCCATTTTCAGCCATTTTATCTTTGTCTAAAACTACTTTTAGCTCACGAGTTCGTCCGCCAATTTCTTTAGTGATGGCAACGTCTTTTACTTTTTCAATTTCAGAGGTTACTTCTTCGGCAATTTGACGAATTTCAAAATCGTTTAATGTTTCGCTCCAAAGCGTCAATCCCAACATAGGAACATCGTCAATAGAACGCGTTTTTACCATAGGTTTATAAACACCTTTTGGGAATATGTTTTCGTTTTTCATCAACTCGTCGTATAATTTAACATACGAACGTTCTGAATCTTCACCCACGTAAAACTGCACAATAATCATTGCCTGACCGTTCATAGCCATACTATGAAGATGCTCTACTCCTTTGATATTGGACAATACTTTTTCGAGTGGTTTTATAACGCGACTTTCCACCTCTGCCGGACTTGCCCCTGGATAGCCAATCATGACATCGGCCATGGGAACATTGATTTGTGGTTCTTCTTCTCTTGGGATTAAGAACGAACTATATACACCTATTATCATCAAACCCACCATCAATAAAATGGTTAATTTTGAATTGATGAAAAAATGAGCTATTTTACCTGATATACCTTCTTGCATGATAAGCCCCCTAACCCCCAAAGGGGGAATTTGTTGGGGTGAATTTAAATTAAACATTATTTTACTGTGAGTTATTCAACTCAAAATTTGCCTACGCATTGTCTCCTCCCCTTTGGGGAGGTTGGGTGGGGCTTACTGAAAACTAACCAAAGCACCGTTATACAATTTACCTTCTGCTGAAACGATGTATTGTTCGTTGGCTGATAATCCTGATAAAACTTCTACTTGATTTCCGAAGGATTTTCCGGTTCTAATCCATCTTAAAATGGCAGTTTTTCCGTTGGCAATAGTGTAAATCCCTGTTAGTTGTCCTTGTTTTACCAACGCACTTTCTGGCACCATTACTTTATCTGATTTTATAGTGGCTGCTGTTTTTGGCTTGATAGCAATTGGAAATTGCACATTCACAAACATTCCAGATAAAATGGCTTTGTCTGTTGCATTGAGTGTTACTTTTACTAAATATTGACCACCTGTATTTTTAGCCGAACCACTAACTTCAGACACTTTTCCTGCTACTTCTTTGTTAATTGATTTTACTAAAACTTTAACTGACATTCCGTTATTTATTTGAGCAATATCACTTTCAGAAACCATGGCAGTTACTTGCATTCTCGAAACACCTTCCACACTTATTAAAGGCATTCCTGGATTTGCCATATCGCCTTCTTTAACAAACGTATTGGTAACTTCTCCTGAAAATGGAGCGGTAATATTGGAATATGAAAACTGTGCCATTACTTCATTTCGCATTTGTTTGGCACCTTCTAAACCTGCTTTAGCCATTTCGTAACGCGAAGTCATATCGTCTAGTTCCTTTTGAGAAGCACTTTGCTGATTGAACAAAGCGGTGAATCTTTCATAATCTTTTTTGGCATTATTGAAAGCTGCCGTTGCTTGCAAAATAGAAGCATCAACTTGCGCTTTTTTGGCTTGCAAATCGGTGTTGTTTACACTTACTAAAAGTTGTCCGGCGCTTACTTTTTGTCCCACTTTTACATGAACTTTAGTTACATAGCCCATCATTCGGGTAGAAACATTGGCACTGTTTTCGGCTTCAATTTTACCACTTGCGGTTACAAATGGCGCAGTAGCATTGGCAGAAATGCCGCTTACTTGAACTGCAATGGCTGGTTCGTTGTTGGTTACTTCTTTCGTGTCTTTTCCGCATGATACGAATAAGATAGTTGAAAGGGTTAGCATGGTTAAAACTTTCTTCATAATATTTTCTATTGTCTTAATACTTAATACTCTAATCTTAATACTTAATACTCTAATCTTAATACTTATACTCTAATCTTAATACTTATACTCTAATCTTAATACTTTACCTAGTTAAAAATTGTAAATACTGCTTAGTGAAATTATACTCAAAAACTGATTGCAAATGTTCCAATTCTTTTTGAATCATTTGAGTTTCTGATTGTAATAAATCGGTTGTTTTTTCTAATCCTTGTGTGAAACGGTTTTGTCGAATTCTATATGCTTCTTGCGATTGCTCCAATGCTAATTGCGACAGATTTACTTTGTTTTCGGCATCTTTTAGTTGGCGATTGGTTTTGTTTAATTCCAACTGGCTTTGCTTTTTGTATTGGTCTTTTTCAATGTCGGCTTTTTGCGATTCGGCTTTGGCTTTTTGAAATTTCCCAATCGATTTATATCCATCAAAAACATTCCAGGAAAGTTGCGCTCCAACAAGATATCCTTTGGCAGCCGTTCCTAAAAAGTTTTGGTCGTACAATTCATAACTTCCAAAAGCATTTAATCTTGGTAAGAACGCCATTTTTGACGATTGCAACATTTTAGCATAAGCTTCAGACGATTTACTCATCGCTTGAATATCTTTTCTATTATCTGATAATGAAGTGTTTATTTCTTCTATTACAATTGCGTTATCTAATTCTTCTGATGGTTTGTAGATTTTTCCATTACTGTCTTCATTCCATAAAAAAGCTAAATAATCGGACGCATTTTGCACATTACTTTTAGCATATTGCAATTGGTTGGCAATTTCATTTACTCGAACTTGCACATTCAATAAATCGGTTTTTTGCAACATACCTTGTTTGAAATAATTATCTACTAACTTCAAATTTGCCTTTGCAGTGGCATGTGCTTTTTCTAAAACTTTCACAGCTCTGTAAGCCAATTGCAATTGCATATATGCTTTTGAAACCTCTAATTCTAAATATTCTGTAGTACGTTCGGTTTGCAATAGATAGGCTTCCATTTTAGATTTTGCGGCTTTTCGTTCAAACAAACCATCAACATTGATAAGCGGTTGTTGGATTTCAAATTTAGTAGCAAAATTTTGCGTTTTAGCTGGATCATTTAACAACGCTGGGTTGAAATCTGCCATCGTTAAAACTTCCTGATTCAATTTAGAACCAAATGCCATCAGTGGATTTGTTGTTGAAATTCCGGTATGCGACACATTGATGTTTGGCAAAAAGAGTGCGTTAGATTGATTGTAATCTGCCTTTGCCGATTGATAGGTTTTTTCGGCAATTTTTATTTGTAAATTCTTCTCGGATAGTTTTTGTGATAATTCGCTTTTAGAAATGGCCAAAGTATCTTGACTAAAACCAAAAAACGAACTCAAAATTGTTCCTGTAAAAATGATGTAACTTATTTTCTTCATAATTTTATAGCTGAATTATGAAGCAAAAGTAGAACGGTAAAAATGGCTTTACAGTTACAAATGTTACAGAGTAACTAATGTTACAAAAAAAAGCGTCCAATTTCTTGAACGCTTTAGGTATTGATTTAATTTGAACCAATAAGATTAAGTTGCATTAAGTAATAATTTGTGAAAATTCTTGAAATTCGTGGCTAGTTTTAATTCAAAATTACCTTTTGAGAAACATAGAATTTATTATCAAAAATAAAAGTGATGATAACCGTTTGATTTGCAACGCCATCAATTTCAAAGTTCATTGAATTTTCACCTTGTTTGGCATCGGCTACTTCACCATCTGTAATAATTTTTCCGTCTAATGAAGTTACAAAATAATCAATTGTTGTTTCATAAGCCATATTAAAGTTGATTTTTACAATGTTATTTTGAGTTGGATTTGGTGAAACCGACATAGAAAATGGATTTTTACCATTAATTTCTTGAACATTTAATGACGGATTCTTAATTAATTTCACTTCATATATGGTTGCATTTGCCGAAGTTGTACTAGTTTGATTCACACTAAACGGATTTTGCGTCGGACTACTTAAACCACCTACAATATGTCCAATTACAAACTCATTTGCTGTAATTTCATCCAATTTAATTACTTCATTAGAAAAATGGGGTAAACTTTCATTTGGAATAAATTCAGCACTAGCACCTTTTAAACTTGGCATTGTTTCTGGTAATTGATATTCTTGCAAAGTACCATCTGCAAAGCGTGTTGTTCGACTTATGGTATTAACAAATGGCACATTATCGTCTTGAACTAAAGTAGTTCCGTTATAATAATACTGACTTATCCCACCAAAAAACAAATTGTGCATTCTGTTGGTTGTTGCATCATACAAAGCAGAAACTGCGCTGTGGTAATTACTCAAATACTGATTGAATGTGGTTTGCGGAACATAACCCGTTTCTTTGATATCTACCGGATAAAGAAAAGGCAAATCGACATTAATTTGAAAAACGCCTGAAGAAATGGTGTAACCTAATTCGCCATTGGGAAAAACTTGTGGTAATAAATTATAATCACGTCGGTGCAAATGAACCGCATCGGTAACGACTTGGTAATTTGAAATACTCAATTGAGTGCCAGAATTGTCGATGGTAAATTTCTTGATACTGTTGGTGTACGTTTGTGTAAAAGTAGGATTGTTCATCGAATTGTAGCGTCCATCAAAACGATGACCACCAATTAAATAAAACGTATTATTAATTTTGGCTAAATGTCCACCATTGACCGCTAGATTTTCATGGGTCATTTGTTTGAAATAACTTGTAATTGAAGTTCCTGCAATTACAGCATTTATCAAGTTTGGCACATCAACAGATGTCATTTTATTGAACGTAATATGATCATTGGCTGTGGCCGAAAAAGCGTAACCACCAATAACATATAACGTGTTTTCATCTTGGTAAAAGTTGAAATTAGTTGCTTGCAATTGTTCTTTTAAAGCCGTAGCCAAAGAATTTACTGAAGCCGACCAAAATTGATTGGTAGCAATATCAACCACAAAAATATTGGTATTATTACTTGCAGCAGGAAAAGCATTAAAAGGTTGACGTGCATGAATTCCGTCGACTCTTCCTCCTATTATTAACCATTTTCCGTTATGTTGTGCAAAAGCATAAGAATGTATTCCCGGAAAATTAAGAATAGTTATCGGATTTAATTGCACCTGATAATCAAAAGTGTTTTGTGAAAAAGCAAAACTTGTGATTAAAAGCAATACCATTTTATAAAGTATTTTCATTTTAAGATATTTAAAATTGTGTAATAGAAGATTAGAGTCAATTAAAAACTGACACTAACCATCACTATTACATTAAAAAATTACGCTTTTTTCTCTTCGGCTTTTTTAGAAGAACAACAGCCTCCTTTTTTCTCACCTTCACCACAAGATTTTTTTTCTTCTGAAGAACATGATTTTTCGGTTTTAGCTTTTTTCTTTTTTTGTTTTGGCTCTTGTTGAGCGTTTACATTCATTGAAAATAATAAAGCTACTATTGCTACTATTGAAACTATTTTTTTCATTTTTTTATGTTTTAAATTTTTAAATTGATTTGTTGTAATTCATTAAATTACAT
>JAIFLT010000183.1 GCA_020048955.1 Flavobacterium sp. | reverse complement strand
AAATCTACAGGTTTCGACCCGAGAAGATACGATAAGTAACATTGCTAGTTATTATGGTGTTAAGGCAGATTTAGTGAGAAGATATTATAAATAAAATAGTCCAAAAGTTTATGGTGTAATATACAATCTAAACAAATATAATTAAAAAATGCTCCAATCTGAATCGGAGCTTTTCAACTTTAAACAAAAAACAAATTTTAAAATCGTGCCATAATTCCAGCATTTATTCCAAAAGGATGACCGGGTCTTAAACCAGCTGGAACGCGAGAAACAGCATATTTTGAATCTAAAAGATTGATGATATTGCTCATTAATGCTACTTTTTTAGTTAAGAAATATTTTGCTGATGCATCAATTATAAAATTATTATTTACTTTTTCATTGGCAGCAATTGTACCTTGTCCCGCAACAGTTCTTATGGAATCGGTGTATTTTCCGCTTAGGGCTACATTGAATTTTTTATACTCTAATCCGGCCAAAATTGTAAATTGATTTTTAGCTATATAAGGAATTTCATCACCTTCAACAACATTTCCCCAAATGGAACTAGTAAAGTTGCTGTCCAAATGGGTATCGGTTAAGGTATATGTTAAGGAAACAGGAAGTTTTATTGTTTTAGAGTTCAACATTTCATAACTCAATAAAAACTCAATTCCTTTTACAGATGCTTTTCCTGCATTGAACAAATCGCCTGTTCCTGTTCCACCACTAGACATATTGTCAGAACCTTGCAAATTGGAAAAACCGTTGTAATATGCAACCAATTCTCCAGTAAGACGTTTTTTATTTAAACGTACCCCAATTTCTGAGTTTACACTACTTTCTGAGTCTTCACCAACGGTTGTTCCTGGTGGTGAAAAGCCTTTATGAACACTTGCAAAAACATTGTACGAATCATTTAAGTTGTATAAAATACCCACACCAGGAATCCAAACAACAACTTTATTTTCAGTTGCTACTAAATTTATTCCTGTTCTTTCCGTATCTGCGGTACCATAATTTCTTGAAGTCAAACTTATGTTTTCGTGACGTATTCCCGGACTAAAAGTGAATTTTCCGTAATTCATATTCCATAGAACGTGCGCAGCAGTGGCTTTGGCAGAGGTAATTCTATTAGCATCTGTTCCTTGAATTCCAGTTTTTGTTTTTAGCATTACGCCATTTTGAATCGTATAACCATCAACCCATTGAAAACGATCTTCAAAATCTTCATGATAGCGAACACCAAAATCTAAATCATTTTCAACTTGACCAATCATAAATTTGTAATTTCCAACCGTTTGAATACCTTTTGCTTCATACGCTCTATTATTGGCTTTTACTCCAAGGGCGTTTGTAGTAGAGTTTGTAGTTCCAGTTATGGTATTATATTCCGCTTGGTAAGTTATTGGGTCTTCTAAAATGCTATTAATTGTAACTTTATTGGAACCTAATTTTACAAAATCTAATTTATACCAATTTCTAGCAAAATCATTTCTATAGGCTTTGGTTGTAACACTCAAATTGGATAAAGGTTTGATTAAGTGTGTCAACATAATTTGTTTGTGTTCTGTATCAATAAAATCTTCGTTAGAACCAAGATATCTTCTGTAAGGATTGGCATCAAAATCATTTTGAGTTAAACCAAGATAAGTTTCGTTAGATAAATCTTCAGAAAACTGAAGTTTCATGGTTAACGATTGATAAATTTTGGCATCGGCATTAGTATTTACTTTAAATTTTGCCAAATAATCATTTCCTTGAAAACCTGTTTTCTTTCCATTGAAATCAATTTTTTTGAAACCATCCGAATTACGGTTGTTGTATTCTACTAAATAGCCAAAGTTTTTAAAACAGTCGCCAATATTTACATAGGTTTTTTTGGTATTGAAAAGCCCAACACTACTAATTAAATTTCCAGAAAAATTGCTTGGAATTTGTGCAGAAACCATATTTAAAGCACCACCAGTAGTGTAAGGTCCGTATTGAATTTGGCTTCCTCCTTTCAAAATTTCAAAAGATTGCATTCTGTTTACAGTTGGAAAATAATAAGCCGCAGGAGCAGAATAGGGTGCAGGCGCAATCAAAATTCCATCTTCCATTAGTGTGATTTTTTCACTTCGGTTTGGACTTGTACCTCGCATTCCGATATTTGGTCTTAAACCAAAACCTTCTTCTTCTTGAATAGTTACTCCAGGAACGGTTCTTAAAATTCTTGAAACATCATCATAATTAAATGTTTTCAATTCCTTTGGAGAGACAAAATAGGTAGAACCTGCTTTGTTTTTTGCTTTGAATTTGCTGCCAATCAAAGCATCAGGTGTTATTATTACTTCTTCTAATTGAAGGGTGTCTTTACTTTTTTCTTGTGAAAATGCTAAAGAAGTTACAAGAAAGCTTATGGTTATTATTAGTTTATTTGACATTTATTTAGAATAATTAAAAATAATGTAATTTAAAGATGCAAATATAACTACGCAAAATCAATCTACAAAGTTTATTTAGATTAAATATAAATAATTAACATTTGTTCAAATTTAAGATGTTGATTACGATTGTTTTTTTGGTACAGTTATTGTTTATAATTTTATATAACCTAAAAAAACTAACCTATATGAAAACATTATTTACTTCATTTATTTTTATCATGTTAATTATAACATGCTCTTTCAACAGTAAAGAAGAATCTACAATTAAAGACGGATTGTATATAGCTACAATTACAAAATCAACTAAAGAGAATGCCTTCGGACAACGTGGTCCGGGTTATGAGGATAAAATTGAAATTAAGTTGGAGAATTCCAAAATTGTTTTTGTTGGACAAGGAAGATATTATAGAAATGATAATTCAAATAGTTTGTTAAATATAGAAATTACTTTAAACGATAAAGGAGAAGCTGTAGCTGAAACATCAGTTTTTGAACAAGATATTAGAAATAAAAGAGATGAAGGTTGGCTTTATAATTACAAGATTACAATAAAAAAAGAAAATCTTAAATAACTAAAAAGAGCGATTATATAACAATCGCTCTTTTTTATTTTACCTTATTCATAGGATAATTTTCTGAGCTATTTTTTCCGTTTTGTTTTCCAGATATTAATGCCACTAAACTTCCATTTTTCATAAGTTTATACTGAATTTTTTGTGGATATTCATGCTTCGGATTTTCAAAAACCAATAGGCTATCTTCATCTTTAGTCATTTGAAATGGAATAGGCGAGTCGTTATTTTCTCCCTTAATTGTTGCGCTGTAAATTAAGTGATCACCATTTTGCATCAATTCCACTTGCTCCATGTGAAGCGTGTCTTTTTTGTTCTGAATGTAATAAGACAAACCAACAAATGTGCTATCATCTAATCGCTCCCAAATTTCTCTTAAAGTTCCTAGACTATCTGTTTTCTCCCATTCTCCCAACATCCAATTGGCTTTTTCGAGTTCATCGTAGTCTTTTATAATATTGCCATTAGCGTCATATTTATTACATGAAACAATAGATAGTAATAGAATTGTAAGTAGTGATATAGATAATTTATTCATTTTCTTTTATTTAGTTTTTTTCATTGAAAAAGTTTCACTCATTTCCTTGCCACCTTTTTTACCATAAATAGTTGCAACTAAACTGTCTTTTGTAATTTTTGTATAAACAATTTTGTTAGGAAAATCATGCTTTGGATTTTCGAAAGTTAATTCGTTTTCATTTGATTTTGTCATATAAAATGAAACTGGTTTTTCTTTATTTTGGTCTTTAACAGATACTTTGTAAAACAAGGAATCGGTTGATTCAAATAAATCTATTTTTTCATAAAAAACGGTATCTTTTTCAACGATTACAAAACTTTCTCCAACAAATGAACTATCGTTTTTCTTTTTCCAAAGTTCCTTAAAAGTAGCTTCTTTTGAACTATTTTCCCAATTTCCCAAAAACCATGTTGCTTTTTTCAGTTGGTTGTATTCATTTTTTGTTTTAATTCCAAAAACTTCAACTTGCAATTCTTTTTTACAGGATACCAACAAGATAATTGAAACTAACGTAATTACGAGTACTTTTTTCATACAAAATAATAATTTATACAATATTATGAAAAAACTGCCAACTCAACACTGCAAAATGAACACTTTTTTTAGTACTTTTGCACTCCAAAATACAGAACAAAATGTTAGAAAGACTTCAATATGTAATGCAACGTTTCGATGAAATATCAGATTTGATTATTCAACCTGATGTTATTTCGGATCAAAAGCGTTATGTGCAATTAAATCAAGAGTATAAAGGACTTAAGGATTTGATGGAAAAGCGCGAAGAATTGATAAATATTACAGGAAATATAGAAGAAGCCAACGAAATTCTTGCTGATGGTTCAGACGCTGAAATGGTTGAAATGGCCAAAATGCAATTGGATGAAGCAAAAGAGCGTCTACCCCAATTGGAAGATGAAATCAAATTCATGTTGATTCCAAAAGATGCTGAAGATGCTAAAAATGTAATGGTAGAGATTCGTGCTGGAACAGGTGGTGATGAGGCTTCTATTTTTGCAGGAGATTTATTTAGAATGTACACTAAATATTGCGAAACTCGTGGTTGGAGAACTTCGGTTGTAGATATGAATGAAGGAACATCTGGAGGATTCAAAGAGGTGATTTTTGAAGTTACAGGTGAGGATGTTTATGGCACTTTAAAATTTGAAGCAGGTGTTCATCGTGTACAGCGTGTACCTCAAACAGAAACTCAAGGTCGTGTGCATACATCAGCTGCAACAGTAATGGTTTTGCCCGAAGCTGAAGAATTTGATGTTCAAATTGATATGAATGAAGTTCGTGTGGATTTTTTCTGTTCATCTGGACCAGGTGGGCAATCGGTAAATACCACCAAATCGGCGGTTCGGTTAACACACATTCCTACAGGATTAGTTGCTCAATGTCAAGATCAAAAATCGCAACATAAAAATAAAGATAAAGCTTTAGACGTTTTGCGTTCCCGTTTATACGAACAAGAATTAGCCAAAAAACAAGCTGAAGATGCTGTAAAACGTACTTCGCAAGTTAGTTCTGGAGACCGTTCTGCAAAAATTAGAACTTATAACTATTCTCAAGGTCGTGTAACTGACCACAGAATTGGATTAGACGTTTTCGATATGGATGGTGTAATGAATGGTAAAATTCAAAAATTTGTTGACGAACTTCAGTTGGTTAACAATATGGAGAAACTTAAAGAATCTGAGGTTTTTTAAAAGAAAATAGAGAATATAAGATAGAATATAGATGCCAAGCTAGAATGAAGTTTGGCATCTTTTTTATAAAATGATGTCTTGATAAATATTTAAAGTAATTTTTGAACTTCGTGTCTTCTTTATGTCTCTGTGGTAAAAAAAACTTTGTAACTTTGCAATCAAACAACATCAATGACAACACAAGAAATAATAGAACAAATCCAACTCAAAAAATCTTTTCTATGTATTGGTTTAGATGCTGATTTGACTAAAATTCCTCAACATTTACTTGAACTCGAAGATCCAATATTTGAATTCAACAAAGCCATAATTGATGCAACTCACGATTTGTGTGTTTCCTACAAACCAAACACCGCTTTCTATGAAGCTTATGGAATAAAAGGTTGGCAATCATTACAGAAAACAATAAATTACATTAACGAAAAGCATCCAGAAATTTTCACTATTGCCGATGCAAAGCGTGGTGATATTGGAAACACATCATCAATGTATGCTAAAGCTTTTTTTGAAGACTTGAATTTTGATTCGGTTACGGTAGCACCATATATGGGAAAAGATTCTGTAGAACCATTTTTAGCTTTTCAAAATAAACATACAATTTTGTTGGCACTAACTTCTAATGAAGGAGCTTTTGATTTTCAGACATTAGAAACTAATGGAACAGAATTGTATAAAACCGTAATTGAAACTTCAAAACAATGGAACAATTCAGAAAACTTAATGTATGTAGTTGGAGCAACCAAAGCTGAATATTTTACAGAAATTAGAAAAATTATTCCAAATAGTTTTCTATTAGTTCCGGGAGTTGGAGCGCAAGGTGGAAGCTTATATGATGTTTGTAAATATGGAATGAATGATACTGTTGGACTTTTAATTAATTCTTCAAGAGCTATAATCTATGCTTCCAAAGGAAACGATTTTGCACAAAAAGCAAGAGAAGAAGCCATGAAAATGCAGAACGAAATGGAAACGATTTTAAGTACTTTTAGTTCTTAACAATTTTAAATGTTTTAATGCCAGTTTCATTTTCTAGTTTTACAAAGTAAATTCCTTGTTGAAAATGAGAAATATCCTTAGAATTTTTAATTTCATTTAAGAAAAAAACATCAACTTCTTGACCCAAAATCGAATAAATTTTAGCTTCTATTCCTATTAATTGGTTGGATATTTGTAAAGTTAGTTCATCAGTTACAGGATTTGGATATAAAATTATATCATT
This sequence comes from Flavobacterium sp., assembly GCA_020048955.1. Classification (GTDB taxonomy): domain Bacteria; phylum Bacteroidota; class Bacteroidia; order Flavobacteriales; family Flavobacteriaceae; genus Flavobacterium. The sequence continues at coordinate 1,576 of JAIFLT010000183.1, read as the reverse complement.
TAAATTATTTTTTTCTTGGGTTGATAAAAGAGTTTCTTGATAAACTCTTATGTAATCCACCTCCATTGTACTCTGCATAAAATTAGTAGCAATACTTGGTTCAATCGCAATATTTAATACAAAATACTGTTCCTCATTAAAGGGCCATGTAGTAGCATTTTTTACTTGAGGATTATAGATATAATGCACTACGTTGTCAACACTAAATATCATTCGCTCTGCTGTCCACTCTAAGGTATAAATATGAAATTGACTAGAAACAGTGCTTATTATTTGTCCACCTTTATTAATAGTACTTCCAAAACTAGATGGAGTATGCAATGCACTTTGTACATAATTTTGATTTGTGCCCCAATGTTCCATAATATCAATTTCCCCACATGCAGGCCAATTGACTGTTCCATTTGTGCTAGTCCAGAATGAGCCAGGTTCAATAATGTTTTTACCTAACATCCAAATAGCAGGCCAAGTTCCAAAACCTGTTGGCATTTTGGCGCGCACTTCTACACGTCCGTGTTTGAAAGCAAATTTTGAATTTAATCGGGCGGACGTAAATTGTTTAGTTTGACCCTGATCTGTAAAAGTTTCTCTTTTGGCTACAATATTTAATGAACCATTATTTAAAAAAGAATTTACCTGTCTGTTAGTATAATGTTGCACCTCTCCATTATACCAACTACCGCTAGCAGGTAATTGTGTTTGCAAAAACCAGTTGGTTGCGTTTATTGCTCCGTTTCCATTAAATTCATCAAACCAAACTAGATTATTAAAAATAGGTGTGTTTGTATAGGTATGAAGAAAATCATCTAAGTATGCAACAACTTGACTAGTATTATTTTCGCCATTTACTTGAATTACAACTCTATTGAAATCAGATCTGTAAAGTGGATTGGGTGAGCCACCATTTAAATTTATATAGTTATCAGTTGCAAAATTAAAAGTTACTAACTGCCATTGGTTTAATACAATTGGTTTTATAATTTCACATTGTGTACTCCAGGGTTCTGCCAACAAACCATTTTGAAGTTTTAATGAAATTTGATTAGTCTGATTTCCAGTTATTCCAGATGAAGGTACATATATTTTTAAGCTGAATGTATGGTTTGAAGTTAAATTAAAATTAGGTGATGTATCAAATCGCACATTTGCATATTGTCCGCCAGTATCTGAATATCTCAGTACTTTTGTAGAAGTATTAATTCCACTTTGAAATGGATTATTAAAATTATTATTCATTCCACAATTATCACCAAACCATGAAGTTATTGAACCGCTACCTTGAAAATCATCAGATATTGTTTGTGCTTTTGCACTATTTAATAAGGCAACGATAGTAAAAATAAGAAAAGAAGTTGTACGCACGATTTCAGATTTGTATGTAGCAAATCTAAATGTAATATTTTATAAAATAAAATTCTTTACCTTTATAAAAACTATACTAAAGGGTCAATAATGCTCAAATAACACAATAGAATCAAACAATAATGGTTAATTCTTTTTTTGAGGTGCTATTATTAATTTTGCATTTTCAAATATAAAAAATAATGGGCAGAAAGAAATTAGAAAAGCGAGATAC
>JAIFLT010000046.1 GCA_020048955.1 Flavobacterium sp. | reverse complement strand
TTACTTTTTCCATTTATGCTGAATTTATTTCAGTATCTTGTTTGTTAATTCTCGCAAAGGCACAAAAGGCGCAAAGCAAATTATTTGTTTTATATCCAAGGATATTTATTCTTTTTTGTAACGGTTTCAATTGTAAGAATACTCCAAACTAATAATCCAGGTTTTCCTATTTTTAATAATCTTTCATCGGATACTTCATTTTTATTAGCCCAAAGAATCCAATTTTTAACTAAAAATCCCCAAGAAATCCATCCTGAAATAAATGAAATTATAACATTTCTAGAAAAAGAAGACTCTGTAAACTCTGCAAGTCCAAAAAACACAACAATCATTATTATTGATACAGGAAAATTAACAGTTAATTGTCCTTTTAAAAGAATATCAAAATCTGTAAGTGGTTTTTTAAAATTATTAGCGTCCATAATTATGGTTTTCTTTCAGGGATTATTATTAAAAAATTATCTTTACTACTGTCAATTTTATTTTTCACTGGAAATTGACTCATTCGCTCCATCAAATTCAAAAAAGCATAAATACGTTCTGCAAAATTATCTTTACTACTGTCAATTTTATTTTTCACTGGAAATTGACTCATTCGCTCCATCAAATTCAAAAAAGCATAAATACGTTCTGCTTTTGATAATTTTAGAAAATCATGTTGCTGTTGTTTATTACTTTCTTGTTTGGTTTGAAATTTAATTTCCATCTTAAAAAAACATTAATTCGTATGAAAAAACTCCGAAATCATTTCTAATTCTGTTCTGAAAGCTAACATTTTGTCTCCAAAAAGTCTTGCTCCTTCTTCTCTAAGTCTTGGTGCGTCTTCATTGTAATAGCGTTGTAAAGTTTCCATGCTATCGGTTGTGTATTGAATGGCGTAGGTGGTTCCTCCCATTTCTTCTTCAACCAAAACTTTTACTAATCTTGCTGATGAAAATTTTCCTGTTGCTAAAACGTCGTTTATGTGTTTGGTTTGCATCCAATTCATCCATTGATTGTGAACGCTTTCATGGATGTTTACAGTTACGTTATATAATATCATTTGATAATAAATTGCTATTTTTAATTAGTGTTATCTTCCCTGCGCTTGGCGAGGTTTGGGATTAAGGAAGCCTAAGTTTTCGGTTAAAAACTGAACTTTTAAAGTACAAAACCATCTTCAAATTAAGGCTAAAACCCAAATCTTGCCAAGCCTGTTGGCAGAAGCTTTATTTACATGTAGTTTTAAAATCTTCAATCATTCTTAGATAAGGTGTGATTTGAATTTCAGAATCTAAATTATTTAATTTTATATTTCTTTCATTTTTTTTCAGACTTTTATCACTTTTAATTTCTTTTATTTTTGTCTTTTCTAATTCTTCCGTGTCAAAATATTTTGATTCAAAATTCCATGTATTTTTTTCATTAATATTAGCTTTTATGAATTGTGGGCAATCTTTAAATACCTCTAACAAACCACCTGTCCATTTAGTAAGCAATTTAGTTTTGCTAAAAATATCAGTAATTCCATAGTCCATAACATTGATAGCAAAATTATTTTTTGGATTATTTAGATATATCATTGTTGCTACCTTTTCAAAATTTCCAGTTCTATTTCCTTTTGAATCTTCTATTTCTTCATAAACATCATAAGAAAAAATGTTTATCAAATTTTTATTATAGAATGGTAACCATGCCTTCTTTTTTAAATCTTTTATGGTTCCATCAGAGTTTACGGTTGCTAGATCCATTAGTTTGTAATGATTAACAGTTATGCTGTCATCAAGTATTCTAACTTCATTGATTTCTTCGCTAATTAAGTTTTCTGCTTTTTGATTCAATTCCTTTATAAAACTAAACGATTTATCAGATAAATTCAAAGCATCGCTATAACTTGAAGAAAAGGGATTTTCTATGTTTAGGCTTAATGCTTTATTTTGAATAAAGCCATAAATATACCCAACTTCTTTTTCTCCATTAATATGTGTAATTTCTGCTTTTGTATATCTTGAAGAAAAATCAACATTTAAACCCAATAAACTTATACCAACTGCATTTCCTCTAATAATCTTTTGGGAAAATGAAATTCCACTCAATAATGTCAATAATAAAATAAATAAATTTTTCATTTTTTTCGTTTCGTTTTTAAAAGGTTTCTGCCAACTAAATACTAAATGGAATCCCCACGCAACTTCCTGTATTTCTTCTGCGAAGTTACATAGTGAATACTGTCTTCATGCTTGGTGATAACTTCTTCATAAAGTGGTTTTGCTTTTTCAATATCATTCAATTGATTGTAAATTTCGGCAGAATAAAATAAGGCTTCATCTACATAGATACATTCTTTAAAATTATCTAAAATCAACTTATAATTTGCTAAAGCAGCATTTGTATCTCCTAATTCTTCATAGATTTTTCCTATTCTTAATAAGGTTACTGGTTCAATAGCATCGCCTTTATTTTCTTTTAAAATAGCTTGAAAAGCGGTTAAGGCCTCTTGCTTTTTTTCTTGATATAATAAAAAATCGGCACGAGCAAATTTCTTCAAAGCAACTTGTGTCGAATCTTCTACAGTGTTATCAGAAATTAAAAGAAATAAATCTAAAGCGTCATTTGCAATTAATTGTGTTGATGCCGATTTTAGAACTTTCAATTGGTGTTCTGCCCATTTAAAATCGGCTTTATAATAACTGGTTTTGGCAGTTTTTAAGCTTGCTTCTTGCCCAATAGGACTATTATTAGCGTCATTTTCAATTTGAGAATAATAGATTAAGGCTTGGTTGAATTTTTCTTCAAATAATAAAATATCGGCCAATTCCATTTTAACTTCTGCTGCTTGTTCTCTATTTAAAGGCATTTCTAAAACGTTCTTCAAAATAACTTTCCCAGTTTCTGCATCTTTCAAATTAAATGTCACAAAATGTGCTTTAATTTTTAAAAGAGATAATGAAAACGGACTAACGCCAAACTCCTTTATTAAATTATCCAATTCAAGGTTAATTGCAGGATAATCTTTGGGAAGCGATTTATCAATTTTCATTTCCATTAAATAGGAGTGTGATTGAATTTGCAAATCTAAATCTTTAGTGTTTTCAAGAACAAAACCTAATATTTCTTTTGCTACTTCTTGATCGTTTTCTTCAATAGCCAGCTGACCTAAATTGACAATATTTGAAAAAGATTCGGGATTTCTTTTGTAAATGGCTTTTTCTTGAATAAAGGCTTTTCCATATTCCTTTTGTTGAACGTAAAACCAACTCAAAAATTGATTCCAAAAAAGATCTTGATCTTTTTGAATTCTAACTAATAAGGCTTTTTTCAAATCATCGTTAAAAGTTTCATTGGTTTCTTCTGTTATAAAAAGTGATAACTGATTTTGAATCATAATCAAGTTTTCAGGATTGGCGTAGGACTCCGTTAAGAACAAGTCAATCATCTTGTAGGTTTCGGCTTTCTGACCATAAAGCAACGCCATTTGAATATTAAAATTCAATTTAGGGTCTATAGAAACTGCCGTTTGATAAGCCAATAAAGCATAATCTACCAAAGCTTTTCTTTCAAAAACATAAGCAATTTGATAGACCTCACTTGGGTTTTTCTTAATTCTATCAATAGCCTGGTCGTAATGTTTATTCGCTTTTTCCTGATTTTTTTGCAGCTGAAAATTATACCCTAATTCAACCAAGAAATTGCCTTGCTTATACTTATCCAATCGTTCTTGAATCGCTTTTTCTGCCTTTTCAAATTGTTGCAATTGCTGATAACATTCTACTGCTTTCTGAAAATAATTGAAATTATTAGGCTGTGCTTTTAGCAGTTCTTCATAACTTACTAAAGCTTTTTCAAACTCCCCTCTGTCAAAGTAGTTTAGCGCCAATTGTTCGTTTTGAGCATGAACAAATAGTGATAAGAATAGAAATAATAAAGCAATGATTTTTTTCATTTAATAATCAATTTCAGAATCTGTAGTTAAATCTTCTAATTTTATTAGTTTTTCAATTTTAATGCTTTTAAAAGTTGTTTTTGGATTACTTTCTTCAAATTCGTTCCTTCCTGAAATTAGTTCTTTCTTTTTTGATAGAAAATTAATACTTTTTGATTCACTTTCACCCGATGATCTATGAAAACTTGAAGAATCATATCCTATTAAAACAAAACTATTATCTTGAAATCTAAATTTGTATTTTCTATCTGTTACATACCAACTACCACAACTTAACCAATAATGCAAATCTATATTTAGAATGCCATTTTTAATTTCAATTCCGCCATTTTCCTTAAATGGGTCCTCTAAACAAGGACTTTCTGAATCATCTTGCGAAGGAATAAATTTTTTATTGATACTTTTCAAAACGTATTTAGATTCTGTTTTAAATAAAACCAACAAAAACCTTGGATTAACATTCAATGTGTCTTTTCCTAAACCTTCGTTTAAAATAATATTTTCTGTTGCGGTGTTTTCAATTACAAAGGCAACATCATTCATTTTATCTTTATTCAAATCGCCTTCTGACTTTGCAATAATCTTCCATTTTCTAGGAACAAAGTCAGTAATTAACTTTCCTTCTTTAGGAATAATTGGCTGGTTATTTTGTGAATTTACAAGGGTAACTGAAGCCAAAAAGAATAAATATAATATTTGTTTCATAAACAACCTTTAAAAAACAATGTACTAAAGTAACACATTTTGTGCCAATTTAGTACATTATTTATATAAGATTAACTTTTAGTTAATAATGTCAAAACCTGTGTATTTTCGCAATACTTCTGGAACTACAATTCCTTCTGGTGTTTGATAATTTTCTAAAATACCAGCTAAAACTCTTGGCAACGCTAACGAACTTCCGTTCAACGTATGCGCCAATTGGTTTTTTCCGTCTTTGTCTTTAAATCTTAATTTCAATCGATTGGCTTGAAAAGTTTCAAAATTAGAAACCGATGAAATTTCTAACCATCTGTCTTGAGCTGTTGAAAACACTTCAAAATCGTAAGTTAAAGCTGATGCAAAACTCATGTCGCCACCACAAAGACGTAAAATTCTATAAGGCAATTTCAATTCACGCATAATATTTTTTACATGCTCAACCATTTCATCTAATGCTTCATAAGATTTCTCAGGGTGTTCTACACGCACTATTTCTACTTTATCAAATTGATGCAAGCGATTCAAACCGCGCACGTGTGCGCCATACGAACCTGCTTCTCTACGGAAACATGGTGTGTAACCTGTACATTTTACTGGCAATTCATTTTCAGATAAAATTACATCTCTAAAAATGTTAGTTACCGGAACTTCTGCTGTTGGAATTAAATACAAATCATCTGTAGCATCGTGATACATTTGACCATCTTTATCGGGCAATTGTCCCGTTCCATAGGCAGAGGCTTCGTTTACTAAATGGGGCACTTGATATTCAAGATAACCAGCATCGGTATTTTTATCTAAGAAATACGTGATTAAAGCACGTTGCAATTTAGCACCTTTTCCTTTATAAACAGGAAATCCTGCACCTGTAATTTTATTTCCTAATTCAAAATCGATGATGTCATATTTTTTTACCAATTCCCAATGTGGTAATGCGCCTTCATGCAATTTGGGAACATCGCCTTCTTCAAAAACATTCAAATTTTCTTCAGGAGTTTTTCCTTCAGGAACAATCTCTGCAGGAAGGTTTGGTAATAAATATAATTTCTGCGTAATTTCGTTAGCTAAAGCGTCTACTTTTTCTGATAATTCTTTTCCAAGCTCTCTTAGTTGAACTGTTTTTTGTTTTAAAATTTCAGCTTTCGATTTTTCACCATTCTTCATCATTTCGCCAATATCTTTGGATAATTTATTGGATTCTGCAAGAGTATTTTCTAAATCGGCTTGAGTACTTCTTCTCAACTCATCTGTTTGAACAATTTCTTCCACAATGGTTTTGGCATCCATGTGTTTTTTGGCTAAAGCTTTTACAACTTTCTCTTGGTTTTCTCTAATAAATGCTATTTGTAACATGACTTAAATTTTATTAAGATTAGCTTTCGCTCAGTTATCCTTTTTGGCTTGGGTGCAAATTTAAGGAATTGATTTTTATTAATTGAACATTACTTTGAGTTTCTATTATTGTACGTAAAGTCAACTATTTTAGTTAGTTAATTCTATTTTAATAAAGCTTTACCAATTATAAACCCAAAAAATTACTATATTCGCAACAAAATTTTAATACAGATGAGAAAAACCTTCTTACTTTTTTTTCTTTTTTCTTTTTCTATTTCTTTCGCTCAAAAAGAACAAGAGGAACTAGATGAAATTGTAAATGCTGAAATGAAATCGGCTTCTAATCTTATGGCAGTTGCCGTAAATCCGAACACGCTTAATTATGACATCACTTATCATCAATTAGAATTTACAGTTGATCCTGCAGTATCATTTATTTCAGGAAAAATCACTACAACGTTTACAGCTCTAACTGATATGAATTCCATCACTTTTGATATGGCTAATGAGTTAGTCGTTTCTTCGGTAATAAAAAACGGAACAACATTGGCATTTTCTGAGAGCGGAAATAATGAATTGGTGATAGATTTTCCTTCAACAGTTGCATCAGGAACCTCTTCAACAATAGAAGTTAACTATTCTGGTGTTCCTCCTCTTTCAGGATTTGATTCTTTTGAAGCTTCACTTCACGCCGGAACTCCTGTTATGTGGACATTATCTGAACCATTTGGAGCTAAAGATTGGTGGCCTTGCAAACAAGATTTGAATGATAAAATAAATTCAATTGATGTATATGTAACTGCGCCTTCACAATATACTGTTGCATCAAATGGTTTAGAACAATCTCAAGTTGTAAATGGCGCAAACAAAACCACCCATTTTCATCATAGTTATCCAATTCCTGCTTATTTAATTGCTTTTGCAGTTACAAATTATGTTATTATAAATCAAACTGCTGGAACTGCTCCAAACACATTTCCAATTATAAATTATATCTATCCTGAAAATAATACTACTGCTGTTCAAACTCAATTGCTTCAAACACCAATTATTATGAATTTGTTTGAAAGCTTGTTTGAAATCTATCCTTTTCACAACGAAAAATACGGTCATGCCCAATTTGGCTGGGGCGGCGGAATGGAACATACCACCGTTTCGTTCATGAACAATTTTGGTAGAAGATTAGTTGCTCATGAATTAGCCCATCAATGGTTTGGTGATAAAATAACCTGTGGAACTTGGAAAGACATTTGGCTGAATGAGGGTTTTGCTACTTATCTTGCTTCCTTAGTAATTGAAAATTTAGATGGAAATGCTGCATTTATTAATGACAAAACAACCATGATAAACAGTATTACTTCTCAACCTAGTGGTGCCGTTTATCTAACTGATACAGAGGCTCTAAATTCAGGACGTATTTTTGATTCAAGGTTATCCTATAGTAAAGGCGCAATGGTTTTAAATATGTTACGACTAAAAATGGGTGATGTTATGTTTTTTCAAGCTTTAAGAAATTATTTAGCCGACACCAATTTAGCATTTAAATATGCTGTAACAAGCGATTTAAAATCACATTTAGAAGCCGTTTATGGAAGTAGTTTAACTGAATTTTTTAATGATTGGGTTTTTAATCAAGGATACCCAACATACACTATTTCTGCACAAAATTGGGGCGCTGGGCAAGCTAAGATTTCTGTAAGCCAAACACAATCTCACAGTAGTGTTTCATTCTTTGAAATGCCAATTCCTATTAGATTAACTGGCACTGGAGGGCAAACATTTGATACCATTTTAGAAAATACAACCAATAATCAAGAGTTTATTATATCTGTTCCTTTTGCTATTACTGGTGCAAATTTCGATCCAGAAAAAGATATAATCTCTAAAAACAATACAGTAGCCTTAAGTAATGAAAATTTCGATTTAGAAAAAGCTATTGCTCTATACCCAAATCCGGTTTCAAATGAATTACACATACAAATACCAAGTACTATTTCTATAGAAAAAGTAATCATTTTTAATAGTTTAGGACAAAAAATTATCGAAAATAATGCTGCAAACTTTTCTGTGAGCCAATTATCATCGGGCATTCATTATGTCCAAATTCAAACATCTGAAGGTACATTTCATAAAAAAATGATAAAAAATTAGACATAAACAACATATTTAGTAAAAAGTAAGGTGAAAACCTTACTTTTGCTTTTTTTTAAAAACATTAGATTTATAATATTAATGATACAAGTTGCACAAATTATTTTTATACTTTCAGTATTAGTTATACTTCACGAGTTCGGACATTACATAACCGCAAAAATTTTTAAAGTAAGAGTTGAAAAATTCTACCTTTTTATGGATGCTGGTTTTTCCCTTGTAAAGAAAAAAATAGGAGAAACAGAATGGGGTATTGGATGGTTACCAATTGGAGGATACGTGAAACTTTCAGGAATGATTGATGAAAGCATGGACACCGAGCAAATGAAGCAGCCTGCTCAACCATGGGAATTTCGTTCGAAACCAGCTTGGCAAAGATTAATAATTATGCTTGGTGGAATTATTGTAAATATTATTTTAGCAATAACGATTTATACCATAATGTTTTCTACTGTTGGACAGAAATANNGATTAATAATTATGCTTGGTGGAATTATTGTAAATATTATTTTAGCAATAACGATTTATACCATAATGTTTTCTACTGTTGGACAGAAATACACATCTTTAGAGAAAGTTCAGAAAGACGGACTAGCTTATGGTGATGTTGGTCAAAAAGTAGGATTTAAAAATGGTGATAAAATAGTTTCTGTTGACGGAGAAGTTATTCCAGACCTAAAATATGCTGTAATGGGCGTTTTATTTGGAGATAATATACAAGTTAATAGAGAAGGTAAAATAATTAATTTGCACTTAACTGATTCTCAAAAAGGTGAAATCATTAGAAAAGAAGGTAAGAGTTTTATTCAAGCAAGAATTAAGTTGGATGAAATATTTATAGACTCGATTACAAATTCAAAATTAACACCTTTAAAAAGATTTGATAAAATTGTAGGAATTGACACTACTAAATATACCTATTACGACCAACTATTAAGCGAATCAAAATTACATAAAAATGATTTTGTAAACTTATTAATTAATAGAGATGGAAAAGATATTGGGATTAAGGTTAAAACAGATTCTCTAGGTTCATTTACAGGCAATAACGTTTTTGTTATTCAAAATTATAAGTTGTCAAATCTCACGATTAAAGAATCTAAAAACAATGAGTCATTAAAATCTGGCGATGTAATACTTTCTGCAAATGATAAAATTTCTAATATAGATTTCAGAAAACAATTGGAAGAAAATAAAGGAAAAACTATTTCGATGAAAGTCTCTAGAGACAATGAAACGATTGATGTAGTATCTATAGTAAATGCATCAGGTAAATTAGGGATAAAATTCGACAATTCAAAACTAAATGAATATACTGTAATAAACAAAATGAGTTTTGGTAACGCAATTACAGAAGCTGTTCATCAATCATGGAGCCAAATTATCTATAATATTAATAGTTTTAAGTTAATTTTGAGGCCAGCAACTGGAGCTTACACACAAGTGAAAAGTCCAATTGGTATTGCAAGAATGTTACCCGACGAATGGAATTGGGAATTTATTTGGAGTTTCACGGCACTTTTTTCAATTGGTTTAG
>JAIFLT010000164.1 GCA_020048955.1 Flavobacterium sp. | reverse complement strand
TATGAAAAAATACGAAAATCAAGGAAGTAAAGATACCCGTTCAGGATTTGGTGCAGGAATGACCGAATTGGGACAAAAAAACGAAAATGTTGTGGCACTTTGCGCCGATTTAATTGGTTCATTAAAGTTTGACGATTTCAAAAAAAATCATCCCGAGCGCTTTTTCCAAATTGGGATTGCAGAAGCCAACATGATCGGAATTGCAGCTGGATTAACCATTGGTGGTAAAATCCCATTTACAGGAACTTTTGCTAACTTTTCTACAGGAAGAGTTTACGATCAAATTCGTCAATCGGTAGCTTATTCTGATAAGAATGTGAAAATTTGTGCTTCTCACGCAGGTTTGACACTTGGCGAAGATGGGGCAACACACCAAATATTGGAAGATATTGGTTTGATGAAGATGTTACCAGGAATGACTGTAATCAATACTTGCGATTACAATCAAACTAAAGCGGCAACCATTGCTTTAGCAGCTCATCATGGGCCAGCTTATTTGCGTTTTGGCCGTCCAGTGGTGCCAAATTTTATGCCTGCTGACGAACCTTTTGTAATAGGTAAAGCAATTATGTTAAACGAAGGAACCGATGTAACGATTATTGCTACAGGTCATTTAGTTTGGGAAGCATTAATTGCAGCTGAAGCACTTGAAGCAAAAGGAATTTCTGCGGAAGTCATCAACATTCACACTATTAAACCTTTGGATGAAGAAGCCATTTTAAAATCGGTTGCCAAAACAGGTTGTGTAGTAACTGCTGAAGAACATAATATTCTAGGTGGTTTGGGCGAAAGTGTTGCAAGAACATTAGCACTAAACAATCCAACACCTCAAGAGTTTGTAGCTGTTCAAGATTCCTTTGGTGAAAGTGGCACTCCAGAACAATTAATGAATAAATACAAACTTAACAACGAAGCTATTGTTGAAGCAGTAGAAAGAGTGATTAAGAGAAAATAACTTTTCTTATATAAATACAAAATCCGTCTTGCTCAAACAAGACGGATTTTTTTTGTGTAAAAACAATAAAAAAAACCATCTTATTTCTAAGATGGTTTTACGAAGAGCCGGCGGAGGGACTCGAACCCACGACCTGCTGATTACAAATCAGCTGCTCTAGCCAACTGAGCTACGCTGGCCGGTCTCATTTCTGGTGCAAATATAATAGTGATTTTGAAATCTCCAAAACTTTTTTACACTTTTTTAATGATTTTTTAATTACAAAGCGTTGATTTTTTCAATCAATTGATTTGCAGTTTGTTCTAATTCTACATTAATTTGTTTGAAATGCGCTTTTTTATTTTCTACCTTTTTGGCATTAACCTTAACGATTAAAGCATCAAAAGAGCTGATGGCTTCATCTATTACAGCATTAGTAGCTGCAGTCGGTTTTCCTTCACTCGTCATTTCGTGAATATAAACTGCTTCAATAATATCTCCTAAAACGAAGTTGATGTCTTTTTTTAAATTTTTAACGCTTGGCATTTTATTTATTTTTTAAATTCAGGTGCAAAATTACATATAATCTTTTAAATATAAGTTAAGAAATATAGATTTCTAACAACGATGCATTTCCAATTATTTTATACTCATTCATTTTTGCTGGAATTAAAACCGTATCACCAGTTTTATAAGAATAGGTTACGTTATCGTATTCCAACTCAAAACTGCCTTCTACACACATGTAAACTAGAAATGAGTTTTCATCATTTACAACTTCTAAATTTCCGTCAAGCGGAATAAAATTTGTTGTAAAATAAGGACAATCAACTATTGCATTAGCGTCGTTTTCAACTTTCGAATAGTTTTTTTGAGCATCAACTACATCATAATTTATAGCCTCTAATGCTAAATCAACATGTAGTTCACGTGCAGTTCCATTAGCATCTACTCTATCAAAATCGTATAATCTATAGGTTATGTCAGATGTTTGTTGAATCTCTGCAATTACTGTTCCTGCTCCAATTGCGTGCACTGTTCCAGTTTCTAAGAAGAAAACATCACCTTTTTTTACTTTTTTTGTATCTAAAATATCAATTAAAGTTTTGTTTTTAAGATGTTCTAAATACTGTTTTTGGGACGATTTTTCTTTGAAACCTACAATTAATCTTGCATCATGGTCGGCTTGCATTACATACCACATTTCGGTTTTACCAAATGAATTATGTCGTTTAGCCGCCAATTCATCATTTGGATGCACCTGAATAGATAAATCTTCGCGAGCATCAAGATATTTGAAAAGCAGCGGAAATTGCTTCCCAAATTTTTTATGAACATTAGTTCCTAAAACTTGTTCTGGAAATTCATTTATTAATTCGTTTAACGATTTTCCTGCAAAAACTCCGTTAGCAATAACACTCACATCGTTTTCTACAGTAGAAATTTCCCAACTTTCACCTGTAATTTCTGATGAAATGGGTTTGTTTAAATAATCTTTCAGTTTTGTGCCGCCCCAGATTCTATCTTTTAGAATGGGTTGAAATTGCAATGGATAAAATTTCATTTGTTCTAATTATGACTTCAAAGATGGCTATTTTTTAACTTAACTTGTTATTAATTTCTATCAATTATAAAGCAAGTTCGATAAATGGTTAAAAAAGTATAGGTAATCCAAAACTAATTTGTCAATTTTTTCAAAACTTTTAGTGCTTTTGTAATATGAATTTCAGATGACATACTATTAAAAACCATTATTACTATACCTTGTTTATCTATTACAAAGGTTTCACGCCCTGGAATTATGAACAAACTGTTTTGAACACCAAAGAGCTTCCGCAATTTTTTATCATTATCAGAAAGCAAAATAAATGGAAGATTGAATTTACTTTTAAACTTTAAATGAGAAGTTACAGTATCAGAACTAATTCCGATTACCTCAGCGCCTAAATCTTTGAATTCTTGATAATTATCTCTAAAACTACAGGCTTGCGCAGTGCATCCAGGCGTATCATCTTTTGGATAAAAGTAAATTACAAGTGGTTGTTTTCCAATATAGTCTTGTGAGTTAAATAGGTTTCCGTTAGTATCTTTTGCTAAAAAAATAGGAAGTTTATCGCCAACTTTTAGTGCCATTTTAATTTCCTTTATAAGTTACAAAATTTCGAGGAGTTTCATAAAGAACTACTTCTAATTCTTTATTTGCATCAATATATTTTCTTAGTTTATTCCAAATTACAACCGCAATATTTTCGGCAGTAGGATTTAAATCGGCAAAATCTGGAACATCAAGATTCAAATTTTTATGATCAAAAGCATTTTCGATGTGCTCTTTTATCAAATCTGACACTATTTTTACATCTATTACAAAACCGGTTTCTTGGTCGATTTCTCCTGTAACAGAAACGATTAACTCATAATTATGTCCATGAAAATTAGGATTGTTGCACTTGCCAAAAACCAAATCGTTTTGCTCCATAGACCAATCTTTGCGATACAATCGATGTGCTGCGTTGAAATGTGCTTTTCTTGAAACGGTAACTTTCATTTTGATTAAGGATTTGCGATTAAAGGATTGAGTGTTTTTACTTTGACAAGCCCAGTGTGACAAAAATTATAATTTATGGTCTTCTAAATAGTGGTAAAACTCATCAAATATGATTTTGAACCAAATGGTGTATATATCTGGATTTTGAACCATATCTTCTTTGATATCTTCTATGGTCATCCACTTCCAACATTCTACTTCGTCACAATTGATGTTTGGTTCTTCGTTGGAATATCCAATCATAACATGATCTAATTCGTGTTCGGTTAAACCGTTGTCAAATGGCGCTTTGTAGATGAAATGAAATAATTCTTTTAACTCAGTTTTAAAACCCATTTCTTCAAACAAACGGCGTTTTCCAGCTTCTATATTGGTTTCTCCAGCACGTTGATGACTGCAACAAGTGTTTGTCCAAAGTAAAGGCGAATGATATTTGTGATGGGCACGTTGTTGCAACATGACTTCATTTTTATCATTTAAAACAAATACCGAAAACGCACGATGCAAAACTGCTTTTTCGTGAGCTTCAAGTTTGTTCATTAAACCAATAGGTTCGTCTTTTTCGTTGACTAAAATTACTTGTTCTTCTTTCATATATTTTTTATGATGGTCAAAAATACGAAAAAATAAATCCTAACAGAATTTAGTAATGTCAACAACCGTTAAACTTTCCTTAAATCATAATAATTTGTAATCTGTAAGACATTTTGCAACGTACTTCTATTGTAAATTTGTACATCAATTAATTTAATTGTTATGAGAAAAATAATCACATTTTTGTATTTAATTCCTTTGCTTACACTAACGGCTTGCGGACAATCAAACAAAAAAACTTCAAAAAAAGATACATCAGCTATGGAAAATGTAATCAGTAAACCCGAAAATCCTTACTATTCAAATACGGATACTAAAAAACTAAATGTTTCTAATGCCGAATGGAAAAAAGTTTTATCGCCAGATTTGTATGCAGTAGCAAGAGAAGCCGATACCGAAAGAGCTTTCACTGGAACCATGTGGAATGATGAAACCAAAGGAACCTATTATTGTGCTGCTTGTGGTTATAAGCTTTTTAAATCCAATCAAAAATTCACAAGTAGTTGCGGATGGCCAAGTTTTTTTGAACAAGAAAACAAAGAAAGTATCACTTTTAAAGATGATAATTCTTATGGAATGAGGAGAGTTGAAGCCAATTGCGGACGATGTGATTCGCACTTAGGACATTTATTTGACGATGGACCAGAACCAACAGGTAAAAGATATTGCATGAATGCCATTTCGCTAGATTTTGTTCCAGATGGTGTAGCTGTAAATTCTGCAAATATAGAAACTATTGTTCTTGGTGGCGGCTGTTTTTGGTGTGTGGAAGCCGTTTATCAAAACCTTGAGGGTGTGAAAAGCGTTTATTCTGGTTATGCTGGTGGCATGGTAGAAGATCCAAGTTATGAGCAAGTTTGCACTGGTAGAACTGGCGCTGCAGAAGTTGTAGAAATAACTTATGATAAAACTAAAACTAATTTAGATGAAATCTTTCAAGTGTTTTTTACCGTTCACGACCCAACAACACTAAATCGTCAAGGTGCTGATTCTGGAACACAATATCGTTCTGTGATTTTTTATAAAAACGAAAGCGAGAAAAAAGCAGCCCAGAATTTGATTGCTGAATTGAATGAAAAAGTATTTGCAAATAAAATTGTAACGACTTTAGAACCTCTAAAAAAATTCTATAAAGCTGAAGAATATCACCAAGGATATTATGAAAACAACAAAGACAAACCTTATTGCCAAATGGTAATTCAACCCAAAATTGAAAAATTTGAAAAGGTTTTTAAAGATAGATTGAAAAAGAACTAATTGCTAATTCAAATACCGCTTGTACCCAAAATTGAAAAATTTGAAAAGGTTTTTAAAGATAGATTGAAAAAGAACTAATTGCTAATTCAAATACCGCTTGTGAAAATGAGCGGTTTTTTTATTTTAAAGCCTCAGCTATTTTTAAAGCACATTTTTCACCATCAATTGCTGCCGAAATAATTCCGCCAGCATAACCTGCGCCTTCGCCACACGGATATAAACCTTTTATTTGAACATGTTCCAATGTTTCATTATCTCTTGGAATTCTGACTGGCGATGAAGTTCTGCTTTCTGGTGCATGAAGAATGGCTTCATTGGTTAAATATCCTCGCATGGTTTTTCCAAAATCCTTAAATCCTTCTCTCATAATTTGAGATAGAAATCCCGGAAAAACTTGACCCATTTCTACAGAAGTCGTTCCTGGAACATAAGAAGTTTTTGGAATAGTTGTTGAAACTTTATTTTGAGTAAAATCAACCATTCGTTGTGCAGGAACTTTTTGAGTTTGACCTGCCAAATGCCATGCTTTTTGTTCGATAGCTTTTTGAAATTCCATTCCGGCAAGTGCTCCGAATTTGGCAAAGGGTTTGAAATCTTCTAATTTTAATTCGACAACTATTCCTGAATTGGCAGTAGCTTGATCACGTTTTGATGGCGACCAACCATTTGTCACCACTTCGCCTGGACTTGTTGCACAAGGCGCAATTACGCCACCAGGACACATGCAAAAAGAGTACATTCCACGACCATTGACTTGTTTTACAATGGAATAGGGTGATGGCGGTAAAAATTCACCACGGAAATCACAAGAATATTGAATTTTATCAATCAATTCTTGCGGATGTTCTGCACGAACGCCTAATGCAAAAGGTTTTGATTCTATAAAAATTTTCTTTTTATCCAATAATTCGAAAATATCTCTAGCCGAATGTCCAGTAGCTAGAATTACTTTATTTGCCGAAATAGTATCGCCATTTTGAGTTACTATTCCTTGCACTTCATTGTTTTTTATAATGAAATCCGTTACACGATTTTCAAACAAAACTTGCCCACCACATTCAATAATTTTCTCCCGTATATCTTGAATAATTTGAGGTAATTTATTGGTTCCGATGTGAGGATGCGCTTCAACCAAAATATCATCTGAAGCTCCAAAACCCACTAATAATCTCAAAATTCTGTCAACATCACCACGTTTTTTGGAACGCGTGTATAATTTTCCATCAGAATAAGTTCCAGCGCCACCTTCACCGAAGCAATAGTTGGAATCTTCATTTACAATATGGTCAACGTTTATGGATTTCAAATCTCTTCTTCTACCTCGAACGTCTTTTCCTCTTTCAATTACAATAGGTTTCAAACCCAATTCTACTAATTGTAATGCCGCAAAAAGTCCTGCTGGACCAGCACCAACAATTATTACTTCTTGTGAATTGGAAACATTTTTGTACTCAGGAAGTTCAATTTTTTGTTCAACAAAATCTTCACCTTTAAAAAAAACAGTTGCTTTTATATTGAATTTAATAGCTTTTTGACGAGCATCAATTGAACGTTTTAAAACTACAACCTTTTGAATTTCCTTCACAGAAGTATTCAACAAACGTGCAACATGCTCATTAATTAATGATTCGTTGTGAGCAACTTCTGGTGAGACTTGAGTTTGAATTTCGCGAGGCATAAAGGTAATTTTTGACAAACTTAAAATAATTTCAGCAAAGTCTAATAATAAAAAAGGTTTAGCATAAACTAAACCTTTACTTTTTTATGAAATCAATGAACGATTACTTCTTTATAAACTTATAATTTTTAACCTCATCATTAATAGATAGTTTTACAAAATAAATTCCAGTTTGTAAGTCTGAAACAGCAATTGATTCGATACTATTTGTTGATTTCACTTCTTTAATTAGTGCACCACTTATAGAATAAATGGAAACGTTAGATATAATTTCATTAGTTTTATTATCAATATTCAAAACATCAGAAGTTGGATTAGGGAATAAATTAATTACATTATTTATTGAATTACCTTCCAAACCAAGAGCTACTGCAGATTCAAGATAATCGGGTGTTCCATTAGAATTAGTGTCGTCGTTTGAAGGATCTCCATCGTCATTATAATCTTCATAGATAGTTAAAACTCCATCTCCATCGTCATCATTATCAAGATAGTTTGGAATACTATCAGAATCTGTATCTAAAATTGTAGTGGTAGCAGTTCTATTAAAAACATATTCTAAGCTAGTTAAAACAAAATCACCATCATCATCATTATCCAAGTAATTTGGAATTCCATCAGCATCAGTGTCATCATAAGCTAAATTAGTATCGCTATTTATGTCTTCTAAATTAGTGCTAACAGTATCGTTATCATTGTCTATTGAACAATCAATTCCACTTAAAATAACTTGTTTTACAACTCCATTCCCACTTGCATAGATA
The DNA here is from genome assembly GCA_020048955.1 of Flavobacterium sp. Taxonomy (GTDB): domain Bacteria; phylum Bacteroidota; class Bacteroidia; order Flavobacteriales; family Flavobacteriaceae; genus Flavobacterium. Next base: position 5,621 of record JAIFLT010000164.1, on the reverse strand, counting down.
GTTTGAGGATTAGATATATTAGTATACATTAAGTTTGAAATAGGATTTGATTGTGTTTGTGCATCTGTTTGAGTTAAATAAAATGTTATTGCAGATGGGTTTGATGGTGATAAATCATTTTGAACCACTTGCAAATTAAATTCTTCAATTCCATCAGTATTGGCATCACATTTCACAAAGGAATACACGTTCAAATAACTTGGTCTTGAGAATCGCCAACCTTCATTAGAAGCTGTCCATACTCCAGTATTTCTTCCAGGTGCGGCTATACCCAATGTTCCTGATGAATTAATTAAACCAATAACAGCTTTGCCGCCATTCCATGAGGCACAAATTTGCTTATTTATTACTTGAACATCTATTAAATTGGATGTCTCATGCAAAATCATTTGAAAACTACTTTTGGCAGCGGCATTACATGAAAAATGCGAATTGTTATAAAAACTTACAATGAACTTTCTGTAGGGTGCAGTTCCATAAACACCATAATTTAGTGTTCCTTGTCCATCAGAATTATTCATATCGTGATAACATCCTAAAATTGCATTTTTTACTGGAAAATTTGAATTAGGTATTGTAGCATTGAAAGCCCATGGAGACATGACATTAGCAGAACTACTTCTAAAGTCAATATAACCATTGGTACTTACAACAACTTGATTGTATGCTGTACCATAAAAATCAAAACTAAAAGGAAGATTAATTAATCCTGAACACATATCATCAGAGGTTGATAATACTGGTAATGATCCCGAATAAGGTTGGAAAGGAATTGAAGCAACTGTGTAATTACTTTGTGCAAATGTTTGAAAAGAAATTACAAGAAAAAAGATGGTTTGAAAGTAGTTTTTTATCATTGATGAATTACTTATAAGTGATTGATATTTAAATACATAATTAATTTATTGATACAAATATAATAAAAAGTTATTTAATAAATCTAAAACAAACTAAATTTGCTATTTTACTTAAACTATGTCAAGAAAAATTAAGCTTATTTGGGATTTTCGTGGAGAAGTTGCTGCAAAAACAGCCGAACATCACGAAATTCATTTGAAAGAATATAGTGCAATAGAAAAACTACCTATCAATATAACAGGATTTGAAGTTTTAAATGAAATGTATGCTATAGCCTTTATGGTTGTATCGGAAGAAAATATGATTCAAGTACGCGATGCTTTAAAGCCTCATCGAGGAGAGGTTTATTAGTTTGCAGTATTCAGTGGCAGTTTACAGTTTTTCTGTGACTGAAAACTGCAACTGAAAACTTTTAATTAGCTACTTCGCTAATAAATTTTATACGCATTAAACGTAATTCTTCGATATCATAATCGCCGTCAAATTCTTTTAGTGCCTCTTCAATTTTATCGGTTTCGGATTCCATGAAATAATCGTGAATTTCTTCTTGTTGCTCTTCATCTAGTATTTCATCAATCCAATATTTGATATTCAATTTTGTTCCTGCATAAACAATTTGCTCCATTTCTTTAAGCAAATCGTCCATTTTCATACCTTTTGCAGAAGCAATATCTTCTAAAGAAAGTTTTCTATCAATATTTTGAATAATGTATAATTTGTTGGCTGAATTAGCTCCAGTAGATTTTACAACCAAATCATCTGGACGAATAATGTCGTTATCTTCAACATACCTACTAATTAATTCAACAAATTCTTTTCCATATTTCTTTGCTTTACCTTCTCCTACTCCATGAATAGTAATTAATTCATCCATAGTAATTGGATATTTCAAAGCCATATCTTCTAAAGATGGATCTTGAAAAACAACAAAAGGAGGAACACCCAATTTTTTTGCCACTTTTTTTCGTAAATCACGTAGCATTGCCATCAAAGCTTCGTCAGCTGTTCCTGAAGATTTTGCCGCTGTTACAATAGCATCATCTTCTGCTTCATTATATTCATGGTCTTCTGACATCATGAAGGATGTTGGATTCTTAATATAGTCGTGTCCTTTATCTGAAACTTTTAAAATTCCATAGGTTTCAATATCTTTTGTAAGCATTCCATCAACCAAAACCTGACGAATTAATGCCATCCAATAGCGTTCTTCTTGGTCTTTTCCGCAACCAAAAAAAGATTGCGTATCGGTTCTATGCGCTTTTATAGTGGCATTTACTCTTCCTATTAAGGTAAAAACAATTTCTTTAGATTTGTATAAATATTTGGTATCGCGAACAACTTCTAATAATTTTTTGACATTTTCTTTGGCTTCAACTTTGGCTTTTGGATTGCGAACATTGTCATCCATATCGGCACCTTCTCCTGTTTCGCTATCAAACTCTTCACCAAAATAATGCAATAAAAACTTTCGTCTAGACATAGAAGTTTCTGCATAGGCTACTACTTCTTGCAAAAGAGCATAGCCAATTTCTTGCTCAGCAACTGGTTTACCTGACATAAATTTTTCTAACTTTTCTACATCTTTATAGGAGTAATAAGCTAGGCAATGACCTTCTCCTCCATCGCGACCTGCACGACCTGTTTCTTGATAATAACTTTCTAAAGATTTTGGAATATCGTGATGAATTACAAAACGAACGTCTGGCTTATCAATTCCCATTCCAAAGGCAATTGTTGCCACAACCACTTCAACATCTTCCATAAGAAACATGTCTTGGTGTTTTGCACGCGTTTTTGCGTCTAAACCTGCATGATAAGGAACAGCACTAATTCCGTTTACTTGCAAAACTTCGGCTATTGCTTCAACTTTCTTTCGGCTTAGGCAATATATAATTCCTGATTTGCCTTTATTTTGTTTGATAAAACGAATAATATCCGACTCAATATTTTTGGTTTTAGTTCGTACTTCATAAAATAAATTCGGACGATTGAACGATGCTTTATAGGTAGTAGCATCAGACATGTCTAAATTTTTAAGGATATCTTCTTGAACTTTTGGAGTTGCTGTAGCAGTTAGTCCAATAACAGGAACATTTCCAAGTTGTTTAATAATTGTTCGTAAATTTCTGTATTCAGGTCTAAAGTCATGTCCCCATTCTGAAATACAATGTGCTTCATCAATAGCTACAAAAGATATTGGAACCGTTTTTAAAAACTCTACATATTCCTCTTTTGTTAATGACTCTGGTGCTACATATAATAGTTTGGTTATACCTGAAGTAATATCTTTTTTTACCTGATTGATTTCGGTTTTGGTCAATGACGAGTTTAACACGTGTGCAATGCCATCGTTAGTTGAAACACTTCGTATAGCATCAACTTGATTTTTCATTAAAGCAATTAAAGGAGAAACCACAATTGCGGTTCCCTTTTGAACAAGAGAAGGAAGTTGATAGCACAACGACTTTCCGCCACCTGTTGGCATAATTACAAATGTATTTTCTTTTGCCAAAATACTTTTAATAACCCTTTCTTGTAAACCTTTGAATTGGTTAAAACCAAAATATTTTTTTAATTCTTTGTGTATGTCAATTTCGTTTGAATTCATTCTTACTTAATAGTATTTTTACATAAATTTGCAACCATAAATATACAACTTTCTTTTATTCATACAAATTTTATAACAAATCTATTTTGATAACTAAAGAAAATATCATTGATTCGGCAAAAAAAACACTCCTATCAGAGAGCCAATCTATTGCAAAACTTGTTGATTTCATTGACAATAGCTTTGTTGAAGCAGTAGAAATTATTTTTCAAACTAAAGGGCGTTTAATTGTTACTGGAATTGGAAAAAGTGCCATTATTGCACAAAAAATTGTTGCCACAATGAATTCAACAGGAACTCCTTCAATGTTTTTACACGCATCAGAAGCCATTCATGGTGATTTAGGGATGGTTCAAAATGGTGATGTTGTTATTTGTATTTCAAAAAGTGGCAACAGTCCAGAGATAAAAGTTTTGGTTCCGTTATTAAAAAGATTTGGTAATAAACTTATTGGAATTACGGGAAATATAACTTCATTTCTTGGAAAAGAATCTGATATTACCTTAAATACTTATGTAGAGAGTGAAGCTTGTCCAAACAATTTGGCTCCAACCAATAGCACAACGGCTCAGTTGGTTATGGGAGATGCTATGGCGGTTGCTTTAATGGAAATGAGAAATTTTAAAGCTGAAGATTTTGCAAAATATCATCCTGGTGGCGCTTTAGGAAAAAAATTGTTATTGCGAGTAAACGATATGTTGGACACTAGCAGAAAACCATTTGTAAATCCTAATTCAAGTATTAAAAATGTTATTGTTGAAATTTCTGAAAAAAGACTTGGCGTAGCTGCTGTTATAGAAAATGATAAAGTTGTTGGTATTATAACAGATGGCGACATTAGAAGAATGTTAAATAAAACAGAAACCATAACAGGATTGACTGCAAAGGACATCATGACGGTAAACCCAAAAACTATTAAATCGTCAGAAATGGTAGCTGATGCACTCAACATCTTGGAAGATTTTTCAATTACACAATTAGTGGTAGTTGATAATGATGAATATAAAGGTGTAATTCATTTACACGATATTTTAAAAGAAGGAATTGTATAATGGCTAAAAAAGAAATGAAGGAAATGTCCTTTATGGAACATCTTGAGGAGTTGAGATGGTTGTTGGTAAGAAGTACCATTGCAGTTCTTATTGGCGCAACAGCTACTTTTTTTATTAGTGATTTTATTTTTGACACTATTATTTTCGGACCAACAAACCCAAATTTTATAACCTACCGTTTGTTTTGCGAGCTGTCTAACTTTGTTGGATTTCAAGAAAGTATTTGCGTTACCGAATTGCCTTTTGTGATTCAAAATACGGATATGGAAGGACAAGTCACAATATTAATCTGGACTTGTATTACGGCTGGATTTATTTTTGCTTTTCCCTATATATTATGGTTGTTGTGGAGTTTTGTTAGTCCGGCGTTATATGAAAAAGAACGGAAAAATGCAAAATATTTTATTTTTATAGCTTCCATTTTATTCTTTTTAGGCGTTTTATTTGGATACTATATCATTGTTCCCATGTCAGTTAACTTTTTTGCCACATTTACGGTAAGTAGTGCCATTAAAAACGAGTTTAATGTTGACTCTTATATAGGTATGATAAAAACATCTGTCATTGCATGCGGTTTGTTTTTTGAACTTCCAATAGTTATTTATTTCCTGACCAAATTAGGTTTAGTTACTCCGCAGTTTCTTAGAAAATACAGAAAATACGGAATTGTAATTATTCTTTTTGTTGCAGCCATAGTAACACCACCCGACGTGGTTAGCCAAGTTATAGTATCCATTCCTATGTTATTAATTTATGAAGTCAGTATATTTATATCGGCATTCGTAGTAAAAAGACGTTTAAAAGAAGATGAGCAATCAAGTTAAAGAATTTAATGAATATCGTTCTAAAATGAACGAAAAGTTATTGGCAGACAATAATAAAATTGTAAAGCGTATTTTCAATTTAGATACTAATGCTTATGCAGAAGGTGCTTTGGATGTAAAAACTAAAGAACTTTTGGGTTTAGTAGCTTCAACAGTGCTTCGATGTGATGATTGCATAAAATATCATTTGGAAACATCTCACAAAGAAGGCATTACCAAAGAAGAAATGATGGAAGCTATGGGAATTGCAACTTTAGTTGGTGGAACCATAGTAATTCC
>JAIFLT010000122.1 GCA_020048955.1 Flavobacterium sp. | reverse complement strand
TATTATAAGCTGATGAAATGGTCAAATCACCATAAAGAACTCTTTTTATAACTTGATCAAAATCATTATCTCTTAGTTTTAGTGAATAAATAACCGTTGGATCTGCTTGCAAAGGCATTCCTTGAGTAATTCTATTTAAATATGCACCAGCTACTCTTGGACGTTCATCTTTTTTAACAGTTTCTTTGTGCACAATTGAAGCTAAAGTAATCACTTGCTCTGGAGTCATTCCTAATTCTTCTGCTTTAGCTAGACGATCTTTATTCCAAAATTTCTTGTATTCTTCTAGCATCTTATCGCGAAATTTTTCAGCAGAAGTATTCCAATAAAACTCATAAGAATTTGGAAGAAACATACACAAAACGTTCTCTTTTGTAAAACCATTTTTCTTTAAAAAAATGCTATCTCTAAAAGCCGTCATCAATCCTAAAGAATCCGCCTCAATTTCGGAACCAATTCTTTGAGCCACATTTTCTAAACGTTCTTGGTTGTTAAATGCAATTTTTACGGGTAAATTTCTTCTCAAAGAAGCTATTAAAGCAAAATTACCCATGCCTTTTTTAAATAAAAATCTTCCTGGTTTAACATTGTCATCATATTTTCTCAAACTAGCCATAAGATCAAAACCACTCATACTTTCAACATATGGTGAAACGATTCGTTTAACATCTTCATAATTGGAACCAGTTGGAATTTCAACATAGAGTTCTTCTTTAGAGAATTTAGTATTAGAAGAGAAAAACTTCACATAAACAACAGTAGCGACAACTAAAAAAAGAGCCGTTCCAATTCCTAAAATGGTTTTTAATTTTTTGTTCAAAACAATATTTTTTTAATGTTGATGATTGATTAACTGAAAAAGTGCTTCGTCATGAAAGGCATTATTGTGATAAATCCAATCTTTCTTCACTCCTATTTTCTGAAATCCAAAAGTAGTAAAAAGGTTTAAACTGGCTTCATTATCCATTCCGATATTTGCATAAAGTTGATGCAATTGCAGTTGATTGAAACTATAATCGATTAATAAACCAAGCGCTTCCTTTCCTATTCCACTTCCACGATTAGTTTCCTTTTGGATTAAAATTCCAATTCCGGCACGATTATTTACCGGATCAAAATCGAATAAATCTATTAACCCTATGGCTTCAAAAGTATCATTTTTGCAAATTGCAAGTCGCAATTGCTTGGCTTCAAAAATATCTTGATGGGCATTTTCAAGATATTGACGAATTAAAAACTTACTGTAAGGCGTTTGTGTATTACTCACATTCCAAATCGATTCATCATTTTCTATTTGATAGACAAACTCCAAATCTTCTGGTTCGAGAGCACGTAAGTATATAATTGTTCCTTTAAGTGTTATCATCTAATTAGTAATCATAATTTTGAGATTCCTACAGAATGACAAAATTGAAAATATTTATAATTCTATTTCTCCTTCAAAAACAAAAGTTGCGGGTCCGATTAGAAAAACGTTCTCAAAACCTTTGTCTGTTTTTTCGAAGATAACTTTTAGTTTACCGCCTTCTACCTCGATATCAATTGAATTTGATTTAGTTTTCCCGATTATATTCATAGCAATAGCTGTTGCAGTTGCTCCTGTTCCACAAGATAATGTTTCGTCTTCAACACCACGTTCATAAGTTCGCAATCGGAAATGATTTTCTGAAATTTGATTTACAAAATTCACATTGCTTCCTGCTTTTCCATACAAATATGAATATCTGATTTCGGCACCATTTTCTTTTACATTATAGTGTTCTAAATCGTTTACCAAAGTTACATGATGCGGTGAACCTGTATTTAAAAAAACATATTCTGAATCGACTTTTACCTCATCAACATCTTTCATTTGAAGCGAAACAATTCCGCTTTTATCAATTGTTGCGTGATGTAAACCATCTGTTGCAATGAACGTTGCGTCATTATCTATAACATTCAAACTTTTGGCGAAAGCCACCAAACATCGTCCGCCATTGCCACACATGGAGCTTTCATTCCCGTCAGAATTGTAGTAAACCATTCTAAAATCTATCTCATCGGCGGATAAATCTGTCGAAATGTCATTTTCTAACAAGATTAAACCGTCAGCACCAATACCAAAACGTCGGTTGCAAAGGCGTTCAATCAGTTTGGTATCGTTTTTGGGAAAGAAATTTTGACGATTATCAATCATCACAAAATCATTTCCTGTTCCTTGATATTTGTAAAATTTGAGTTGCATTATTATTTTTGTATGCCACAAAGTTACAAATATTAATGATACGTTAAAGATTGTTAAACGAGCGTTAAACTGATTTTGTAAAAATAATAAATTACTAATTTTGAAGTTAAATGATTTAAAACAATTTAAAAAATGAAAAGATTATCAAGTTTATTTTTAGTGTCTTTGTTAAGCGGTGCTACAACACTAGGTGCTTATAAATTATTTATTGAAAAAGAGGTCAATGGAAATTCAATTGTTACACAAGCCCCCAATTCTTTTGGAAGAACCGTTGGAATGGGTGCCGAAAATATTGATTTTACTGCTGCAGCTGAAAATGCCGTTCACACGGTTGTTCACGTAAAAAATGTTTCAACAAGAACCGTTTATAATCCAATAATGGAGTTTTTCTATGGTTCACGAGGCGGTCAACAACAAGAGCAAATTGGCACAGGTTCTGGAGTTATTATATCACAAGATGGCTATATTGTTACCAACAATCACGTAATTAAAGATGCCTCAGAACTTGAAGTTACTTTAAATAATAATAAAGTTTATAAAGCAAAATTGATTGGAACCGATTCTAAAATGGATATTGCTTTGTTAAAAATTGATGCAGAGGGCAAATTACCTTATTCTACCTTTGCCGATTCAGATCAGGTGAAAGTTGGCGAATGGGTTTTGGCAGTTGGGAATCCATATAATTTGAATTCGACGGTTACCGCTGGAATTGTTTCGGCGAAAGCTAGAAATTTGGATACTAAGGGAATTCAATCGTTTATTCAAACAGATGCTGCTGTGAATCCGGGAAATTCAGGTGGTGCTTTGGTAAATACTCGTGGCGAATTGATTGGAATTAACACCATGATATCTTCTCCAACTGGAAGTTATGCAGGTTATTCTTTTGCAGTTCCATCAAATATTACACGCAAAATCATTGAAGACATTATGGAATTTGGAAATGTACAAAGAGGAATTCTTGGTGTTGAAGGAAGTGAATTAACCGGAAATTATTCTAAAGAATTAGGAATTAAAGATACAGAAGGATTTTATATTAATAAGGTAAATAAAAATTCAGGTGCGGAAAAAGCAGGTTTGAAAAAAGGCGATATCATCAAAAAATTAGACAATCAGAAAATTTCATCTTTTGCTGAACTATCTGGATTTATAAATACAAAACGTCCGAATGATAAGGTAAATGTTACTTATGAAAGAGATGGACAAACCAAAGTTGTGCCAGTAGTTCTAGTAAAAAATGATATTATTCAAACCGATTTTAAAGGTTTAGAATTAGAAAATTTATCTGACGCTGACAAGAAAAATTTCCGAATTGACTATGGTGTAAAAATCAAAGAAGTAAGCAATGAAAGACTTTTACCCTACAAAGACGAATTAGAAGGAAGCATTATTTTAGACATCAATGGTGTAAAAGCATCTGATGTAGAAACAGTATCGAGAGCCACAAATAACATTAACGAAAGTCAAGGAACTAGTGTAAAACTTATGACAAAAAACGGTCAAGTAATGCGCATTATCATCTAAATATTATATAATAAAAGGTGAAAAACCATTCTGTTTTCTTCAGAATGGTTTTTTTATTTAAAAAAAGTTGGAAAAAATTTTACGAAAACGTTATAGTTAATTACTTTTGCACGGAAATTAAAAAGAATCTGAAACAAGTTCAGATGTTACACAACTAATCAATTTTTCTCAAAATGAACAAAAACGTATTATACGAAAAAGAGCTTTCTTTTCAAGCTGACCGTCGAAAGGCTGGTGTAGAATTTATTAAAATCATTAGTGATTTATGGTATGACAAATCTATTGAATTGGTATTCTTTAGAAATCAATTAATAGACAGAAATGTAAGTGATATTATGAATCTTCATGAATATGCTGGTGAATTTGTTCAAAAACCAATTAATGTTTTTGATTCTGTTGAACTTGCTCGTGCTATTGAAAATTTAGATTTACCACCATCAAGAATTGATATAGGAAAATTAACTTATGAGTATCATTTAGAAGACAATAAATACCATGATGCCCGAGCTTTTGTAATTGACAAATTAAAAGAGGCTAAAAATTCACAAGAAATTAAACCTAAAGATGTAGTTCTTTACGGATTTGGAAGAATTGGAAGATTATTGGCTCGTGAAATGATGAGTAAAATTGGAAAAGGACAACAACTTCGTTTGAGAGCTATAGTAACTCGTGATAGAAATGACGCACAATCTTTAGAAAAAAGAGCTTCTTTATTACGTTATGATTCGGTTCATGGTGATTTTGAAGGTTCTGTAAATGCCGATACAGAAAATGATGCTTTAATCATCAACGGAACAACAGTTCACATCATTACGGCCAATTCTCCAGAAGAAATTGATTATACTAAATACGGAATTGAAGATGCTTTAGTGATTGATAATACTGGAGCTTTCACTACAGAAGAAGCTTTGAAACGTCATTTAACTTCTAAGGGAGTTGATAAAGTTTTATTGACAGCACCTGGAAAAGGGGTTCCGAATATTGTTTATGGCGTAAATCATAACGATTATAATCCAGATACAGTAAATATATTTTCTGCTGCGTCTTGTACAACAAATGCTATTACTCCAATTTTGAAAGCAATTGAAGATACGCTTGGCGTGGTAAAAGGTCACTTAGAAACCATTCATGCTTATACCAACGACCAAAATTTGGTAGACAATATGCATAAAAAATACCGTCGTGGAAGAGCTGCTGCTTTAAATATGGTCATTACTGAAACCGGAGCAGGAAATGCTGTTGCAAAAGCATTGCCTAGTTTAGCAGGAAAATTAACTTCCAATGCTATTCGTGTTCCTGTGCCAAATGGTTCTCTAGTAGTATTGAATCTTGAAGTTGGTAAAGAAACTTCTGTAGAAGAGGTAAACAATATCATGAAAAAGTATGCGCTTGAAGGTGAACTTGTAGAGCAAATTAAATATTCTTTAAATAATGAATTGGTTTCTTCAGACATTGTTGGTACCTCGGCTCCATCAATTTATGACAGCAATGCTACCATCGTTTCTGGTGATGGAAAAAACATTGTTTTATATGTTTGGTACGATAACGAATATGGCTACAGCCACCAAGTTATAAGACTTGCAAAATATATTGCTAAAGTAAGACGCTATACTTACTATTAGTAGATTATGCGAAAAAAGAGTTAAATTTTTAACATTTTTGATTCTCAATACAGACCTAACAGGTTTTTAAAGCCTGTTAGATCTAGTTATAAGAATAGTAGTATTTTTTTTCAACCCTTGATTCACATAAATTATTAATTCAAAATTAATTCCGTTTTCAAAAAAAATGAAACGGAATTTTTTTTTAAATAATAAAACTCCCAAGTTTCCTTGAGAGTTTTATAAAAAAGATTATTATTCTTTAGTAATTATGCGTTGGCTGCAATTAAGTTTAAAGCCGAACCCGCTACAAACCAACCAATTTGGCTTTCGTTGTAGGTGTGATTTGCCAGAATTATATCTTTTGAACCATCAGCATGAACAAATTCTAATGTTAAGGGTTTACCTGGTGCAAACTCTGTTAAATCTAAGAAATTAATCGTGTCATTTTCTTGGATTTTATCATAATCTGCTTCGTTAGCAAAAGTTAAAGCTAACATTCCTTGTTTTTTCAAATTGGTTTCGTGAATACGAGCAAATGATTTTACCAAAACCGCTTTAACTCCTAGGAAACGTGGTTCCATAGCAGCGTGCTCTCTTGACGAACCTTCACCATAATTTTGGTCACCAACAACTATTGAAGGAACACCAGCAGCTTTGTAAGCTCTTGCCACAGCAGGAACAGCAGCATAGTCACCTGTTAATTGATTTTTAACTTTATTAGCCTCTTGGTTGTAAGCATTAACTGCTCCAATCAACATATTATTAGAAATATTATCTAAATGTCCACGAAAACGCAACCATGGTCCAGCCATAGAAATGTGGTCGGTCGTACATTTTCCGAACGCTTTGATAAGCAATTTAGCTCCAGAAATATTTTTTCCATCCCAAGGGTCAAATGGTGCTAAAAGTTGTAAACGATCTGATGTTGGAGAAACCACAACTGAAACATTACTTCCATCTTCAGCTGGCGCTTGAAAGCCTGCATCTTCTACATCAAAACCTCTTTTTGGAAGCTCATCACCTGAGGGAGGATTCAATTTTACTGCTTCACCTTTATCATTCAATAAAGTATCAGTTATTGGGTTGAAAGACAAATCACCTGAAATTGCTAAAGCAGCCACCATTTCTGGTGATGTTACAAAAGCATGTGTGTTTGGATTTCCGTCAGCACGTTTTGAGAAATTTCTATTAAAAGAATGAACAATTGTATTTTTTTCACCTTTATCAGCTCCTTCTCTATCCCATTGTCCGATACATGGTCCACAAGCATTTGTAAATACTTTAGTCCCCATTTTCTCGAAAGTTGCAATGATTCCATCTCTTTCAATAGTATAGCGAATTTGCTCAGAACCAGGATTGATTCCGAATTCTGCTTTTGGAGATATTCCATGAGCAACGGCTTGTTCAACGATTGATGCAGCACGTGCCATATCTTCGTAGGATGAGTTGGTACAAGAACCAATTAAACCCCATTCTACTTTTAAAGGCCAACCATTTTTAGTTGCTTCTTCTTTCATTTTAGAAACAGGCGTTCCTCTATCTGGAGTGAAAGGTCCATTAATATGTGGTTCTAATTCTGATAAGTTAATTTCGATTAATTCGTCAAAATATTGACTTGGATTAGCATATACTTCAGCATCACCAGTTAAATAATCGGCCACTTTATCGGCTGCATCCACTACATCTTGACGACCAGTTGCTGCTAAATATCTTCTCATTGAATCATCGTATCCGAAAGTTGAAGTTGTAGCTCCAATTTCTGCTCCCATGTTACAGATAGTACCTTTTCCTGTACATGACATATTGATAGCGCCTTCACCAAAGTATTCAACGATTGCTCCAGTTCCGCCTTTTACAGTAAGAATATCAGCTACTTTTAGAATTACATCTTTTGGAGCCGTCCAACCGTTTAATTTACCTGTCAATTTAACACCAATAAGTTTTGGAAATTTCAATTCCCAAGACATACCTGACATAACATCAACCGCATCAGCACCGCCAACACCAATGGCTAACATTCCTAATCCACCTGCATTTACAGTATGTGAATCGGTTCCAATCATCATTCCGCCAGGAAAGGCGTAATTTTCTAAAACGATTTGGTGGATAATTCCTGAACCTGGTTTCCAAAACCCAATTCCGTATTTGTTTGAAACAGAAGAAAGAAAATCAAAAACTTCTTTCGATTGTGAATTAGCTACTGCTAAATCGGTTGTTGCACCCACTTTTGCTTGAATTAAGTGATCACAATGAACTGTTGTAGGAACAGCAACTGTTTTCTTTCCAGCGTGCATGAATTGTAATAATGCCATTTGAGCCGTTGCATCTTGGCAAGCTACTCTATCTGGAGCAAAATCAACATAGTCTTTTCCTCTTGAAAAAGCTTGAGAAGGCGTTCCTTCCCATAAATGCGAGTATAAAATCTTTTCAGAAAGTGTTAACGGACGACCAACTAACTCACGTGCTTTGTCTACACGTTCTGCCATTGTTCCGTACACTTTTTTAATCATTTCGATATCAAAAGCCATAATATAATAGGTTTATTTGTTTGCAGAGCAAATTTACAAAATCGATGTACTATTAAAAAATTTTTAGTCAAATATCTTTATCGAAAGAAATAATTTGCGAAAACAAGAATTTTGCTACATGATTTTTATCAAAATCGCATTTTAACGAAGAACGAAAGAAATAATTTGCGAAAACAAGAATTTTGCTACATGATTTTTATCAAAATCGCATTTTAACGAAGAAAAATTGATGATTGTTAATTTTTAAGAATAAAAAACTCCTAACAAATTAATTTCATTAGGAGTTTAAATATTTTTTATAAAATTTACATCAATCTATCAATAATCATTTCTTCTGTAATTCCTTCAGCATCAGCTTTATAATTTTTAATGATTCTGTGTCTTAATATCCCGGTTGCAACGGCTTTAACATCTTCAATATCTGGAGAGAATTTTCCGTTGAAAGCGGCGTTGGCTTTGGCTGCCAAAATTAAATTTTGCGAAGCCCTTGGTCCTGCACCCCAATCTAAATAATTATTTACATAATCCGTTGCTAATGGTGAGTTAGGTCGCGTTTTCCCTACTAAAGTTACGGCATATTCAATAACGTTATCTGCAACTGGTATACGACGAATTAAATGTTGGAAATCGATAATTTCTTGAGCTTCAAACAATGGATTTATTGTTGGTTTTGCGTCAGATGTAGTGCTTTTTACTACTTCAACTTCTTCTGCAAAAGATGGATAATCTAATTTGATAGCAAACATAAAACGGTCTAATTGTGCTTCCGGTAACGGATAGGTACCTTCTTGCTCAATTGGGTTTTGGGTGGCTAAAACAAAATAAGGCAAATCCAATTTATAGTTGTGACCTGCAATTGTTACCGAACGTTCTTGCATTGCTTCCAATAAAGCGGCTTGCGTTTTTGGTGGCGTTCTGTTAATCTCATCAGCCAAAATAATATTTGAAAAAACTGGACCTTTAATGAATTTAAACTGACGGTTTTCATCTAATATTTCACTTCCTAAAATATCCGAAGGCATCAAATCGGGAGTGAACTGAATTCTTTTAAAATTTAATCCTAACGCTTGAGAAATAGTATTTACCATCAAGGTTTTTGCTAAACCAGGAACTCCTACAAGCAAAGCATGTCCACCTGAAAAAATACTCAATAATATCTGGTCAACAACATCGTCTTGACCCACAATTATCTTGGAAATCTCTTTTTTAAGTTCGAGTCTTTTTTGAACTAAATTCTGTATCGCTGTAACGTCTGACATATTTTTATAAGTTAGAAGTTGGAAGTTGGAAGTTGGAAGTTTAGAGAATATCTTAAAGCTAACAACTACAAACTGCTTACTATTTTTTTAACCAATTATTTGTAAAAGTGCAATCTTTATATTCACCATTAATTTTGATGTAGGTTTCTTTTACCTTTTCATCGGTCCATTTTGCAATGGCATTGATTTGCTTTTCTTTAAGAGCCAACTCTTTAATTTTAATAAAATCTTTACTAAAATCGGCAGTATGTTCTTCAATTTTATTGGTAACCATTATAATTTTATAACGTTTTCCTGCTTTTGCATCTTCATCTAAAATAACGGTTGAAATTTCGCCACTTTTCAAATTAGAAACTTGACCATAAATAACGGGATCCATATTGGTTAATTCAAAATGCGTATCTTGTGTTTTTGGATTAATTAATGTTCCTCCATTGGCACGCGTTTCTTTCTCGTCGGACATTGTTCTAGCTGCATCTGCAAAAGAAATTTCTTTAGCCAATATTCTAGTTCTTAACAATTCGATTTTATCTTTTGCCTCTTTCAGTGCATCATAAGATACTTTTGGTATCATCAGAATGTGACGTAATTCTAAATCTTGACCTTTTATTTTTTCTAAATAAATAATATGAAATCCGAATTCTGTTTCAAAGGGTTCTGATATTTCACCTTCTTGCAATGAGAACGCCACGTCTTTAAACTCTTTTACGAAAGGTGTTTTCTTATTTATTTTATAAAAGCCACCACTAGATCTCGAACCAGGATCTTCAGTATATAAAACGGCTTTGGTTGTAAAACTTGCGCCTTCTTGCACTTGTTGCTTGATTTCTTTTAATCGATCAATAACCACTTGTTTTTCGGCTTGCGACACTTTTGGTGCAATAACAATTTGTGCAATTTCAAGTTCTGTTCCCAACATTGGACGCTCTGATTCTGGAATTTTCTTGAAAAAATTTCTAGTTTCTTCTGGTGTAATTTGAATGGGTTCTATAATTTTCTTCTGCATTTCAGAAGCCAATTTTTGTTGTTTTAAGATTTCAAAAAGCTCGGTTTTAAACTCGTCTTCGTTATTCTTTTTG
>JAIFLT010000191.1 GCA_020048955.1 Flavobacterium sp. | reverse complement strand
TTAAATTGGTAATATCGCAACCTAATCCATACACAGTATCAGTTGGATAAATTATTAAACCACCATTTTTTAAAACATCAACTACTTTTTTGATAGCTGATTCGTTGGGCTTATCGTCGTATATTTTTATAAATTGTGACATATTTTTTTTTAAGTTTAAAAGAGTTTAAAAGTTTAAATTTGTTGCATTACGGAATTAAACCATATTAAACAACATTGAACAATTTAAACTATCCAATTACATCCAACTTTGCAAAGCGCAACAACAACTTCTTTATTCCACCAACATCAAATCGGATTTCAGCTTTTTTATCAATTCCACCAACATCAAATCGGATTTCAGCTTTTTTATCAGCTCCTACTCCTTCTAGATTAATTACTTCTCCTTTACCGAAACGTTCGTGCATAACAACATTTCCAATAGTAAGCTTATTGTCAAACAAATTTGAATTGGAACTACTTGGAGCATTGCCTGAAACTGGCTTAAGTTTTCTAATATTTGCAGATGAAACAGGTTCGTCTCCATATTTTTTTGGTGGAGTTCCTGCAACAGGTTTTGCCAAACGCAATTTTGATTTATCAATATCACCAAAAATATCAATATCCATCATTGGTTTATATCGATAACCTCCATTATCTGAAGGGTTTATGTATTCTAAATATTCCTCTTTAATTTCTTCAATAAATCTTGAAGGTTCGCTATCGGTAAGTTTTCCCCAACGATAACGCGATTGCGCATAAGTAAGATAAGCTTGATGCTCTGCACGAGTCAAAGCAACATAAAACAAGCGTCGTTCTTCTTCTAGTTCGCTTCTTGTATTTAAACTCATGGCACTTGGAAACAAATCTTCTTCCATTCCAACCACAAAAACATAAGGAAATTCTAAACCTTTTGCTAAGTGAATAGTCATAAGTGCTACCCTATCATCATCGCCTGTATCATTATCTAAATCGGTTGCTAAAGCTACGTCTTCCATAAACTCCGATAAAGCTCCTCGTGCACCATCGATTTCTTTTTGGCCTTCTATAAAATCTTTGATACCACCCATTAAAACCTCTATATTTTCAATCCGTGCAATTCCTTCTGGCGTACCATCTTTTTTTAATTCTTGAACTAATCCAGTTTTTTTGGTAACATGATCGGTTAAATAAAAAGCATCTTGATTTTCATTAATAACTTGAAAACTTTTTATCATGGTAACAAAATCTTGCAATTTGGCTTTTGTTCCCGAATTTAATTTCAAATCAATCTTATCAATATGTTCCATAATTTCAAATAGAGAACGCTTGTAATGATTGGCAGCAACCGTCAGTTTTTCAACAGTTGTATCGCCGATTCCTCTTGCAGGATAATTGATAACTCTAATTAAAGCTTCTTCATCTTTTGGATTGATAACCAGCCTCAAATAACACAAAACATCTTTAATTTCTTTTCTTTGATAGAACGATAATCCACCATAAATTCTGTAAGGAATGTCTCTTTTTCTTAAAGCATCTTCCATAGAACGCGATTGCGCATTGGTTCTGTACAAAATAGCAAATTGACCATTTAGCATTTGGTTTCGCATTTTTTGTTCAAATATTTCACCGGCTACAAAACGTCCTTCTTCACCATCGGTAACACTTCTATGAACCTTTATTTTTGGACCGAAATCATTTGCTGTCCAAACAACTTTTTCAAGCTTTGTTTTATTCTTATCAATGATAGAATTGGCTGCTTCTACTATATTCTTAGTTGAACGATAATTTTGTTCCAGTCTATAAGTCTGAACATTATCATAATCTTTTTGAAAATTCAAAATATTATTAATATTTGCACCACGAAAAGCATAAATACTTTGAGCATCATCACCTACAACACATATATTTTGAAATCTATCAGATAAAGCCCTTACAATCAAATACTGCGAGTGATTGGTGTCTTGATACTCATCTACCATTATATATCTAAATCTATCTTGATATTTTGCCAAAACATCTGGAAAACGATTCAATAATTCATTGGTTTTTAATAATAAATCATCAAAATCCATGGCTCCTGCTTTGAAACATCTATCTACATAATTGGCATAAACTTCACCTAAACGAGGTTTTTTAGACATCGCATCTTGCTCTTGAAGTTCCAGATTATTTAGATATGCTTTTACTGTAATTAGTGAATTTTTATAAGATGAAATCCTGCTTAAAACTTGTTTTGGTTTATATACATCTTTATCTAATTGCATTTCTTTTATAATTGAAGAAATCAATCTAACGGAATCTTGCGTATCATAAATTGTAAAATTGGAAGGAAAACCCAATTTATCGGCTTCACTTCTAAGAATTCTAGCAAAAACGGAGTGGAAAGTTCCCATCCAAAGGTTTTTAGCCTCGTTGGTTCCTACAATATCAGCGATACGTTTTTTCATTTCACGAGCTGCTTTATTGGTAAAAGTCAAAGCTAAAATATTGAAAGCATCAACTCCTAAACTCATAAGATAGGCAATACGCATAGTAAGTACTCTTGTTTTACCAGAACCTGCTCCAGCAATAATAATCATTGGACCCTCTTTTTGTAAAACGGGTTGTTGTTGTGCTTCGTTTAGTTGGCTGATATATTTCTGCATCATAAGATTTCGTTCTGTATAATTTTGAGATTTACAAAAATAGGTTTACTAACTATTAATAACAATATTTTATCGCTTGATTTATTAACTATTTTTTGCATCCAACTTAAAAATTGTTTTTCTTTGTGCTTCATCATTAAGGTCGACATAGCCGTTTTAAATTTCCTATGAATACAGATAAAATTATTGAATTAGCCTTTTATACATTACCAGCTTTAATTACTGGTGGAGTTGCCTACTATTCTTTTCAAACTTTTTTTAATAGTGAAGAGAAAAGACGAAGATTTCATTTATTAAAAGAAAATCAGAAGCAGGCATTACCATTAAAACTGCAAGCTTATGAACGATTGGCGTTGTTATTAGAACGCATTAATCCTGCTAAATTATTAATAAGAGTGGCTCCTTTAAATGACAATAAAAGTGATTATCAAAATTTATTGATTCATCATATTGAGCAAGAATTTGAACACAATTTGACGCAACAGATATATGTAACTGATGATTGTTGGACAATGATAGTAACTGCAAAAAATACTATTATTCAAAATATTAGAAAAACTACCATGAATCCTGAAGTTGCCAATGCTGATAAACTTAGAGAAACAATATTAAGTACTCTTTTTGAAAGCGGTGAATCGGCAACAAATGTTGCATTAAGTTATTTAAAAACTGAAGTAAAAGATTTTTTATAAATGTTGACAAAAATTTGGAACTGCTGTTAGGCGTTCGCTTTTGTTTCAATTATTATATTTTTCGGCACTCTATTTCTATTGATATATCCATATATTTTTCCATCTGGCGTTAAATCTTTGTAACTTGTTTTTATGTAAGGTCTTGCTCCATCCGCTGGACTAAATTCTTCATTCAAATATTTAATTTCTTCTTCGTCTAATTCCCTAACTGTTCCATTTAGTTCAACATACACGTATTCATATCCGCTTTCTTTTGGTCTTAATGGTCGAAAATATTTAATATAAATTAAAATTAAAGCAATAACAATTATAGCAACAATTATAATAAAAAAAAGAAATATTGTTTTCATAAGTTTTAATTTTCAAATCTCCATTTTTCTAAAACCAATGTAATAATTACATCATTCCACATTTCAAAGTTCATTAAATTTGGTTGAATTGGAATAATACTTGTAGAAATCCATTTATTATTACCAACTATATACATCATAGCATTATAATTAAGTTTTCTGTTAAATGGATTTGTTACTTTCAACATCATTCCTTCCGGTTTTTTCTCTGTAATATTTTGGAAAAATTCAATTTGTATTGTTCTTTTTGGTTCAACAATTTTTTGAACAACTTTCATAGAAAATATTGTATCGCTTTTAATTTCGACTTCAATGTTTAGTTTTTCTGTTGGATAAATTTGAATAATATTTTCTTTGACAAAATATTTTGATTTTGTAACATCCATTTGGTAAAACTGCTCATTGTCAACTGCCAATTTTAAAACAAAAGGTTCTCTTTCTTTTATTTCATTTTGCGAAAAACTTAAATTCGATGCGAATGTTAAGATTATAAATAGTATTTTTTTCATATTGCCTTTTTCGTTTCTGTTGCTCTAAAGTGACGCCTAACTTTTTAACTAAAAAGTTTACTTAACTGATTTTGTTCTTCAACTGATAATTCTGGAAGTAACTTTTTAAATTGATTCAAATACTTTTCATCCTTTACCAACAATCTTATTTTATCTCTTGCATATTTAGTGAACTGCCATTTGTGGTGCGTTGTAGCATTAACTAAATTTTTAAGAACTTCTATATTTTCTGTGTAATTTGATAATAAACTTTCAAAAGCATTTTGCCGAATTGAACTTTCATAACTTGGTGAAGTATATTGAATTAATTCACTTAAAGCTTTTAAAGCAAAAATTGAAGCTTTTTGATCATTATCATGCGAATCTGAATATACCAAACACGATGTTAAATAAAGAATTCGCAATTCTTTATCGTTTCTACCTTCCCAATTTTTAGCTATTTCTAAATATTTTAGTTGTTCACTTGGGAAATTTTTCCATAATGTTATAAATGCTGCTTGTTTGGTTTCGTATGATTTATCATTTAAAAGCGTTTCAAATTCAGACTTAAACGACTCCGAAACTTTTTCAATTGATTGTGCTACAAATCTTCTAACAGCAAGGTCATTAGATTTCATTGCTAAATCATACAATTCAGAAACGTTCTCAAAGGGTTCATTTCTAATTTGATAAACCGCTTCCACTTTCAATACAGAATATACATCAGATGTTAAAATAACTTTCAATAAATTATATTTGTCTTTTAATTTGGATTTTCTTTCATATTGTAATTTCAATAAATCACGCAGGAAACCATTTTTTGTTAAAAGAAAATTAATATCATTTGCTGGATATTTATAATCTTCCAACCAAACTTTTTGGAAATTTTCAGTATCAAAATTAGATACTTTTCTAATTTCGGTTAGAAAATCTTCTGTTTCAACATTTTTATATTGGTACTTCTTTAAATAATTTTTAACCGCTTTTCTAAACAATTTTTCTCCAATAGATTCTCTAATAAAATGCAAAGCCCATGCTCCTTTTTGATAAAAACTTAGCGAGCTTGCTTTTTCATTCATCACAGGAATAGTATCGGTTGTAGCTGCAACTTTCAATCGGTTGGCATAACTAAATAATTGGTTATAAAAATAATCGTCTCCAAAAACTTTTCGCTCTGCAAGTAAGGCATAATAAGTAGCAAATCCTTCTTGAAGCCAATGATGCTTCCCCGATTTTGCTGTAACCAAATCGCCAAACCATTGATGAGCCAACTCATGTGCATTGACATTCAAATAGTTTCTATCATTAAATCCGCTCTCATCAACCACATAATCTTGAGAGAAAATGGTTGCCGATGTGTTTTCCATTCCAGCATAAAGAAAATCTTCCACAGGAATTTGACGATAGACTTCCCATGGATACTTCACTCCTATTTCTTTTTCAAGGAAATCAAAAATAGTTTTAGAATCTTTATAAGTATATTGGTATTTATCTTCATCCATTGGTTTATAAAAATTTTCTAATGGAATACCACTTTGTGAAGTTTCTGTTTTATGAAGAAAATTACCAATCGCCAACATTACTAAATAGGACGACATGGGCTTTTTCATTTTATAATACCATATTTTATTTTCAGAGGATAAAGGTGGATAAGTTCCTTCAGATTCCAAAAGACCATTAGAAATTGCAACAAAATCATTATCATATCGAACTGAAATATTAAAAATTACTTTCTCATTAACATCATCAAAACTTGGTAACCAATGACTTGTATATTTTCCTTGACCTTGTGTCCAAATTTGTTGTCCTTTATCAATTCCTGTAAAATAAATGGTTTGTTTTGGTATAGCATTGTAATTAAATGAAACCTTATTTTTCCCTTTCTTAAATCCTTCAAAAAGAATTAATTCTTTCTTATTATTTTTATAATTTACAGATTTTCCATTAATCAAAACATCTTTAAAATCTATGTTCTTAGCATCAATTCTAATGGAATCAATTTTAGAAAGCACTTTAAATTCATAAACAATTTCTC
Organism: Flavobacterium sp.; assembly: GCA_020048955.1. Taxonomy (GTDB): domain Bacteria; phylum Bacteroidota; class Bacteroidia; order Flavobacteriales; family Flavobacteriaceae; genus Flavobacterium. The sequence continues at coordinate 2,244 of JAIFLT010000191.1, read as the reverse complement.
CATAAACAGATTTAGTCTCAAAGTTCGGCTGAACGAAAGCATCACATTTTATAAAATCAACAATCGAAGTTTGTTGACTAAAAGATAAAGTAGAAAAGAAAAAAAACAGTAAATATTTCATACATTTAATAATTGAATTACAAATATAGTCATTGAAATTGAAATTGAAATTCTATCTTCGCATTAAAAATTTAATGTTGAATATCCAATGTTGAATTACGAATTTTGAAATTTTATTATGTCTAATAATCCATTACAAACTCCTATCGAATATCTAAAAGGTATTGGTCCTTCTCGTGGCGAATTGCTTCGAAAAGAACTTAATATTCATCGCTATGGAGATTTAATGAATTTATTTCCAAACCGATACATCGACCGAATTCGATATTATAAAATCAATCAACTACAAGGAACAACTGCTGAAGTTCAAATAATTGGTAAAATAATTCATGTAAAAACGGTGGAGTTTGGCAAGAATCAAAAAAGGTTGGTTGCAACTTTTACTGACGAAACTGGTCAAATGGATTTAACATGGTTTCAAGGTGTTAAATGGATTCGTGAAAGTATAAAACTCAATGAAATTTATGTGATTTTTGGAAAAATAGCCGATTTTAAAGGGCAATTTTCAATGGCGCATCCAGAAATGGAACTTTTAACTGAACATAAAGCAAGTTTGCAAAGCGCCATGCAACCAGTTTATCCAAGTACCGAAAAACTAACGCAACGCGGCATTACCAATAGAGTGGTAAACAAAGCCATGCAACAACTTTTTATTGAAACCAAAGCACAATTTATAGAAACATTACCTACCAATATTTTAGAAAATTTGAAATTAGTTTCTAAAAATGAGGCGATGTTCAACATACATTTTCCTAAAAGTCAGGAACTTTTGGCAAAAGCGCAATTCCGATTAAAATTTGAAGAATTGTTTTTTATTCAATTGCAATTAATTACCAAAAACTTAATTCGAAAACACAAAATTAAAGGACATCCTTTTGATAAAGTTGGAACAAATTTCACCGATTTCTATAACAATCATTTACCCTTTGAATTGACCAATGCTCAAAAAAGAGTGATTAAAGAAATTAGAAACGATATGGGAAGCAATGCCCAAATGAATCGTTTGCTTCAGGGCGATGTTGGTTCGGGCAAAACAATTGTGGCTTTAATGTGTATGCTTTTGGCAAAAGATAATGGTTTTCAAAGTTGCTTGATGGCACCAACAGAAATACTAGCCAATCAACATTTTATTGGTTTATCAGAATTAGCTAAAGACTTGAATATTAACATAAAAATATTGACTGGCTCAAGTAAAACTTCTGAAAGAAAAGTTATTCATGAAGAACTTGAAAATGGCAGTTTAGATATTCTCATCGGAACACATGCGTTGCTAGAAGATAAAGTGAAATTTCATAATTTAGGACTGGCTGTAATTGATGAACAACATCGTTTTGGTGTAGAACAACGAAGCAAATTATGGAAGAAAAACGAAATTCCACCACATGTTTTGGTCATGACGGCAACGCCTATTCCGAGAACTTTAGCGATGAGTTTGTATGGCGATTTAGATATTTCTGTAATTGATGAATTGCCACCAGGAAGAAAACCAATTCAAACGGTACATCGATTTGATTCCAACCGATTGAAAGTTTGGAAATTCTTAAAAGATGAAATTGCAAAAGGAAGACAAGTTTATATTGTTTATCCATTAATTAATGAAAGTGCTACACAAGATTATAAAGACTTGATGGATGGTTATGAAAGTATTTCTAGAGATTTTCCTTTGCCAGATTATTCTATTTCAATAGTTCATGGACAAATGAAACCTGCCGAAAAAGAGTCAGAAATGCAACGATTTGTAGCCGGAAAAACCAATATTATGGTTGCAACAACGGTTATAGAAGTTGGTGTTAACGTGCCCAATGCAAGTGTAATGGTCATAGAAAGTGCCGAGAGATTTGGATTATCGCAATTACATCAGTTGCGAGGTCGTGTTGGTCGTGGTGCCGATCAAAGTTATTGTATTTTAATGACGGGTTTCAAATTGAGTAACGATAGTAAAACCAGACTGGAAACGATGTGCAAAACCAACGACGGATTTGAAATTGCCGAAGTCGATTTAAAACTTCGTGGTCCAGGAGATATTTTAGGAACGCAACAAAGTGGTATTTTAAATTTACAAATTGCTGATTTAGTAAAAGACAGAGATATTTTAATGGTTGCACGCGAGTATGCTATAAAACT
>JAIFLT010000106.1 GCA_020048955.1 Flavobacterium sp. | reverse complement strand
AATCCCATTACAGTACCACCACCAAAAGAAACTTTTAATGCTTGTGGCAAACTTGTTCGGGCGGCTTGTGTAGTTCTTACGTTGGTTTTTGTAGCAATTTTCATACCCATGTTTCCAGCTAAAGCCGAAAAGAATGCTCCAAAAATAAAAGCCACAACTATTAATATATGTGTTGTAGGAACTATAAAAGAAATTCCAGCCAATACAAAACTTGCTCCAACCACGAAGAAAGCTAATAATCTGTACTCTGCTTTTAGGAAAGCTAAGGCACCTTCATAAATATAATCTGAAATTTCTTTCATTTTACCATCGCCAGCGTCTTGTTTTAATACCCAAGCTCTTTTGTAGAACATAAAAGCTAATCCAATTAATGCCATTATTATTGGCACATAAATCATCATTGATTCCATAAATATAATTTTTGTTATAAATTTTATCGGGTGCAAAAATAACAAAATTTTAAGAACTTATACAACTTGATTGATATTATAAAAATAAATGTGCTAAATTTATATAGTTTGTTAAAGAAATTTTAAATTCTAATTTAAAAAACAAGTGTATTAGGCTTTGGAATTTTAGTTTTGGATTTTAAATTTAATTTAATTAGTTTTGGATAAAACAAATACTTTGATTAAAACTAACTTTATAAAATGAAAAAACTATTACTACTTTCGTCTAAAGAAATCAACATAGATTTAGGATTATTACTTATTAGAGTTATAATTGGACTGCTAATGGCTTTTTATGGCTACGAAAAATTAATACATTTTAATGAAATGGCAGCTTCCGATTTTTGGGCAAAAAATGTAAGTTTTTTAGGCATGAGTGGCTCAGTTCCATTGGCTCTTACTGTATTTGCTGAATTTTTTTGTAGCTTGTTTCTTATTGCTGGATTCTTAACAAGAATTAATTTGTTTTTTCTACTATTTTGTATGGCTTATATTTTTTTGGTAATTTTTCCTTTTTCAATTTTAGATAAGGGTGATAATGGTTATCAATTTAATGATGCTTTTGTATATTTTATTATTTATCTTGGATTATTTTTTACTGGATCAGGAAAATATAGTTTAGATGAAAAGTTATTTGGTAAAAATGATTAAATTTTATTTCTCTTTTTTAGATAGTAATGCCAAATGGTAAAAGAGGCAAAAGTTCGGTAGGGTTTCCAATTGTCTGAAATTTTTTCCATTTCTTCTTGAGTTTGACAATGGTATAATTCTTTTAAAGTGTTTTTTATAGCAATATCGCCAAGCGGAACTATATCTGGCAACTGTAGGCAAAACATTAAATAAACGTCGATGCTCCAATTTCCGACGCCTTTTATTGTTACTAGTTCTTTTCTTATTTGCTGTTCGGTTTTGGATGCAAAACTCTCAAAATTGATTTCATTGTTAAGTACTTTGGTTGCTAAATCTTTGAGATATACTATTTTTTGTCGAGATAGCCCACAGGTTTTTAATTCTTCGTCTTTAGAATTGCATATAATTTGAGGTGTTATTTTGCCGAAATAATTTTCTAATTTTAAGTAACACGCTTTTGCTGAGGCAATAGAAACTTGTTGTTCGAGGATAATATGACACATAGAAGCAAATCCCTCTGGGCGCTTTTGAAGGATTGGATGACCATGATTTTCTAAAATATATTTTAGTTTTTTGTCTTTTGAAATTAAGAATGTTATGGTTTTCTTCATAGTTTAGCCCAGATTACTTCACATTGTATTAATTGATTTTTGTGTTCAGTGAATGCTTCGCATTTGAAATGGAAAGCAATTTATTGAAAAGGACTAATTTTTGTTGAAGTAAAAAAGCGACCTTAGAAGCTCTTTTTATTTTTTACAAAAACAGTCATTTTGATAAATTCTTGTAATGTATAGCTGGAAATAGCTTCTAGCCAAGAATAAAAAAAATGATAATAAAAGAATCTGAAAAGAATCTGAAACAAGTTCAGATTGAATTAAAAATAGAATCCAAATTCTCCTTTTATGGTAAAGTTATTTGTTCCTGGAATGTCTCTGTAATTTCCTCTCCAGCTGGCATCGATGCGAAAAACTTTGAAAATATTTCCGATTCCGACACTATATTCCCAATAGGGCTGTTTAGGTGCTTTGTATGCTAATCCTGAGGCATTTATGAGCTGATTTTCTGGTGATATTGTTCCGTAAACTCCTCTAACACCAATGATTTCTCTCCAATTTAATTTTCTTAACATAGGAATTCTAGACAATAATCGACCTTGAAAATTATGATCCCATTGCAAAGTAGCATATTGATCGGATACAAACTCATAAAAATTTAGATTATTGAAGGTATTTCCTATGATGAAATAGGTTTGATTTCCTGGAATGACGCTCATTAATCCGAGTGGTACTTGCCCAAAAGTTTTTCCGAGTTCCATAGTTAGGTTTGTTCTGCCTAGTGGTCCAATTACAAAAGGTTGCTTGTAGTATAATTGTAATTTAGAATAATCAAAATCGCTATTGATAAATCCTTTAAAACCTTGACTAAAATTGACAAAAAAGCGACTGTATGGATTGTCAACACTAAGGCGTTCTACTCCATAACCAACGGTTTTCTTGCCAGGCGTATATTCTATTTGAAGGTTAACTTCAGATTGTTTTACTTCACTTTTAGTTGTAGTGTAAGTATCATCTGAAAAATAATTCAAACTAAATGTAGGTGAAGCCGATTCTAAAGTTCGATAAGAAAATCCTGTTTGTATAATTAAATTTTTGACAGGCTCCATTTCAACGGAAGCTGTTGTAAGATTGATATTAGTTAATTTGCCATTATTTCCAGAACTAAATAAACTTGAAGAAGCAAAGCTTCTACCTAAAACATCATTGGTAGTGGTTAAACTTGCGCCTATTTGCTCCACATCTCTTCTGTTTCCTGCGGTAAGTATCACTCTTTTTTTAGAATCGACCATCCATTTTCCTGACAAACCGTATTTGAATTTATTATCGTCAAAACCATAAGCGGTATAAGCTTGTAAACGCCATTTATCGTTGGGTCCAAAGTAAGTTCTTCCTCCAACGCGAACTCGAATTCCTTCTACTTCGTTATATCCGAAAGTTGAAAAAATGGGACCGAAATCGATATTCCCTTTTTGAATATAACCACTTCCTAAGATGGTTACTATATTATACATTTGCTTGAATTTTTTAACCGTTTTTAAAGTATCAAGCATTTTATATACTCCAATTTCATCTTTATTTAGTTTTTCAAATCGGTTTTCTTCCCAGTATTCATCAGACTTTGTGTAAACTGCGTTGTCGATAAAATTTACCTCTTCTTTATAAAACTTGTCGGGTTTTTCTTCGTTAAATTTATGATTTCTTACCAGAGTGGTTCGTTTTCCATAAACGCCTTTAGACTCTTCTTTTTTATTTATTGCAAAGTCAGACATCATATAATCTCTGGTTAGAAGAAAAACCGAATCATTTACTACTTCAAATTCTTGTTCGATATAGATATCTTTGACCCAGTTGATATTGGCACTTTTGGAAACTGCCATATTGATGGTTTTGATGGCATAAGTAGAATCATTTACCCAAAAATCTCCTTTAAAGGTTAACTCATTTTTTCTTCTTGGATAAAAGACAATGTTGTAACACCACTTATTGTCTATAAAAGTACTGTCTCTCAACACATAATTATAAACATCTATTCCGGTGGTTGATAGTGGGCTTGTAAAACTTTTATCAAAAAAAGTTAAGTGATTGTTGTAGATATTATAATCGTTATAAAGGTCTTTTATGAAAGTGTTTACGCCATCGCCATTTCCTAAACCTGAGTTTTTATTGGCTTTGATGATGGATTTCTCTTTCTTTAATTTATTGTCGCCATATACATCATACATAGATTCGTTGATAAAAATAGGAAGATAGGTTTTTCCGGTAACTTTAGAAGTATCTACTTTATTGAAAACAAACTCCATTCCTCGGAAGATTTTTTGTTTCATAAAAGCACTGTCTATAGTATTTAAATCAAATTCAACTTTTTCATATTTCTCATATTGATATTGATCAAACATACGCAAGCCATTCTTTCTTTTTCTTTCCCATATTTTTCTAAGAATATCTAACGCTGGATTGTTTTTCTTAGATGTTTTTCCTCTGTAAATTACAACCTCTTGCAATATTTCTTCTTCATTTAAAACCACTTTCATATTGTAAGTTACTAGCTTTTCTAAATCTACATCTTTAGTAGTAAAACCAACAAAAGCCACGACCAGAGTTGTATAATTTTTAGTCGATTCTAAATAAAACTTACCGTTTTCATCACTAACGGTTCCTTCGTTGGAACCTTTAAACACGATATTGGCATAAGAAACTGGTTGATTTTTTTTATCAACAACAACGCCACTTACTTTTGTTTGAGAAAAAATAACATTTGCAAATCCTATTACTAATAAAATGGAGAGGTAACTATTTTTTGACATATCTAAAATTCCTTGAAATAAATTTAAAAAAAAAGCTTCATCAAGATTTCTCCGATGAAGCTTCAAATATAATAGATTATCTTATTTGTACATTACTTTTTTTACGGCTTTAACAACATCTTGCGCATTTGGCAACCATTCTTTCAATAAAGTTGGTGAATAGGGCGCAGGAGTATCGGCAGTTGTGATTCTTTGAACGGGTGCATCTAGATAATCAAAAGCTCTGTCTTGAACCATATAGGTAATTTCTGAAGCTACGCTAGCAAAGGGCCAAGCTTCTTCTAAAACTACTAATCGATTGGTTTTTTTAACCGAATTGATAATGGCATCATAATCCATTGGGCGAACGGTTCTTAAATCGATAATTTCGCATGAAATTCCTTGTTTCGCTAATTCGTCAGCTGCAATAAATGCTTCTTTAATAATTTTTCCGAAAGAAACGATGGTTACATCGGTGCCTTCTCTTTTAATATCGGCAACACCTAGCGGAATGATGTATTCACCATCGGGTACTTCGCCTTTATCGCCATACATTTGTTCAGACTCCATGAAAATAACTGGGTCATTATCTCTTATAGCTGCTTTTAACAAGCCTTTAGCATCATAAACGGTAGATGGAACGACCACTTTTAAACCTGGTGTATTGGCAAACCAATTTTCAAAAGCTTGTGAGTGGGTTGCTCCTAATTGTCCGGCAGAGGCTGTTGGTCCTCGAAAAACCATGGGCATTGGAAATTGTCCAGCCGACATTTGACGCATTTTGGCCGCATTATTAATAATTTGGTCAATTCCAACTAACGAAAAATTAAAGGTCATGTATTCTACAATTGGGCGACAACCGTTCATGGCTGAACCAACGGCAATTCCGGCAAAACCTAACTCGGCAATTGGTGTGTCGATTACTCTTTTTGGTCCGAATTCGTCAAGCATTCCTTTAGATGCTTTGTAGGCACCATTATATTCAGCAACTTCTTCACCCATTAAATAAACGGCTTCATCGCGACGCATTTCTTCGCTCATCGCTTCGGCAATCGCTTCTCTAAATTGTATCGTTCTCATATTTTCTAATTATTTTGTCATCTTCAGCGCAGTCGAAAGACTATTTTGGATAGCAAAAGTAAAAATTTAAAATGATACTATTATTTTTTTAGTCATATTTTATATTTTGTTTTTAACGAAAACGATGTAATGTACTGTTTATAATCTAACTAATAACTATTTTCTGTAGATAATTATTTGTTTTTAATAGGTCATAGGCAATTTCCTTATCTTCATGGGTGTTTATCTCACAATTATTTTATTTTTCATCGGTGTTAGATGACCCGAGACCTTTGCTCGAACTGGCGAAGCATTTTCAATTGTTTGCAACAAACTTGTTGTTAGTGGTGATTTCATAACTTCTTGAACATCTATATCTAATTAATTAGAGAATTCAAAAAACAGATAAATGAGGATATTTTTCTTTACAATTTAGCTTTCTAGTTTTTTCATAAATTTTTATTAATTTTAGACAAATTTTAAAACCATTTTTTTTATAATTTAACTATTATTCAGCACTTAATTTGCATTTATAAATATTTTATTTCATATGTTTAAATTTTATTTTTCAGCGGTAACATATGGGATCGCCTTTTTAATCATAGGTGTTAATGGCGATTTCATAAGATTATTGTAATTCTATAAAAGAGTTTTGTAAAGTTGTAATTGATAAACAAAATGAAAAAAATATGCTAAAAAAGATATAAAAATGAACCTAAAAAACGCACAACTAGAAGTTGACAATTGGATAAAAAATCATGGTGTTCGCTACTTTAACGAATTGACTAATATGGCACAGCTTACAGAAGAAGTAGGTGAAGTGGCTAGAATAATTTCGCGCCGTTATGGAGAACAATCCGAAAAAGAAAGCGATAAAAATAAAGACTTAGGTGAAGAACTCGCCGATGTAGTTTTTGTAGTTTTATGTCTTGCAAACCAAACAGGAATAGATCTTCAAGTTGCTTTTGATAAAAAAATGGATTTGAAAACCAATCGTGATCACGACAGACATCATAATAATGAGAAATTAAAATAAGATGGAAGTTAGAAGTTGGGAGTTGGAAGTTTCTCTATGTATCTTTGTGCTCTTTTATGACTCTATGAAATAACTAAAAATGAATCTACTTCTAAAACATAACTCCCAACTTCCAACTTATAACTTCCAACTATCTATAACTGGTTCCAAATCTGAAACGAACCGATTGTTATTACTCAAAGCATTGTATCCAAATCTTACACTAGAAAACACATCCAATTCTGATGATAGTGAAGTAATGACAAACATTTTAAATAACTCGAAACTCGAAACTCGAAACCCGAAACTTTTCAATGTGCACCACGCAGGAACAGCCATGCGTTTTCTTACTGCTTTTTTTGCAATTCAAGAGGGAAAAGAAGTTGTCTTAACGGGTTCCTTACGAATGCAAGAACGACCAATAAAAATTCTCGTGGAAGCTTTACAACAACTTGGAGCAGAAATAAATTATCAAAAAAAAGCAGGTTTTCCTCCCATAATAATTAAAGGTAAAAAATTAACTAAAAGTAAAGTTTCACTTTCTGCAAATGTTAGTAGCCAATATATTTCTGCACTTTTATTAATTGCTCCAAAACTTGAAAATGGTTTAGAATTAACACTTGAAGGAGAAATTACATCCATTCCATATATTAAAATGACATTAGCATTATTGAATGAAATTGGTGTAGAAACTTCATTCCAAAATAACATAATAAAAGTAAACTCAAAACTCGACCCGAGTGATAACGAATTGGCGAAGCAATTCCGAAACTCGCAACATATAACTATTGAATCCGATTGGTCTTCTGCGTCCTATTTTTATTCCATAGTCGCTTTGTCCGAAATAGGAACTCAAATCACACTTTCAAGTTACAAGAAGGACAGTCTTCAAGGCGATTCAGCTTTGGTCGAAATTTATAAAAACTTTGGAGTGGAAACGGTTTTCAATGATAATAATTCAATTTCAATTTCAAAAGTCAATTATCATCCTGAGCTTGTCGAAGGACACAACTCGCAACTTTCAACTTTCAACTCGCAACTTAACAACTCTCCAGACATCGCACAAACCATTGCAGTAACATGTTTGGGATTAGGAATAGGATGTCATCTAACAGGTTTACACACGCTAAAAATAAAAGAAACCGACAGGTTGGAAGCGTTAAAAAACGAACTTTCCAAACTTGGAGCAAACATATCGGTAACAAATGATACTCTAACAATCCTGCAATCCGACAATCTAAATTCTAATATAAAAATAGCAACCTATCAAGATCATAGAATGGCAATGGCATTTGCACCTTTAGCATTAAAAACGTCATTAATGATTGAAGATGCTGAAGTCGTTTCTAAATCATATCCAACTTTTTGGGAAGATCTTCAAAGCTTAGGTTTTATAATTGAAAGTAGTACTTAACGTTTTACAATTTGAATTCTTTCCAAAATTAAATTGCTTTTCTCAGTTGATACCGGAATTGAAGAGCCATTCTTCATGTCTAACCAGCCACCATCAGATTTGTTGTACATAACAACCTCGTCAAAATTGACTAAATAGGGTCTGCTGAAAAACTAAAATCTCTTTATTTATAAAGGATTAGCTGTATATTTGTGATATTAAGTGCAAGGAAATATGCAAAAC
>JAIFLT010000155.1 GCA_020048955.1 Flavobacterium sp. | reverse complement strand
GATTCTAAAAGTATGATTGTACTCATGAATGGTGAAAAAATGATGTATAATGTTTTTTCAGCGATTCCCGATTTAGCATGGGAAATTTGGGATTTATCTAATCCAACTGATGGTGAATTAGAAAAGCAAAAAGCAACTACATTAATTCTTGACAACCCTAGAAATGTAGCCGCAAATATTATAGCAGACGATAAAACACTTGGAGTTAGATTAGTTAAAGAGCCTTTTTGTTTTAAATTGATGGAACGCATGAAACGACCACTAGTTTCAACATCGGCAAATGTTTCTGGAAATGTAACGCCAAAAACATTTAAAGAAATTAGTCCAGAAATTATTAAAGGTGTTGACTATGTAGTAAATTTGCACCGCGATAAATTTTGTAAAAATCCATCAACAATAATCAAACTCTCTCTTGATAATCAGGTTAAGATAATTAGAAAATAAATGTTTCAAGTTTCAGGTTTCATGTTATTGTTCCCGAAACTTGAAACTTGAAACTTGAAAAAATATTAATGAACTACACAAAAGCACTTAATAATCCTATTTTTAAAATAATTGCACAAGCAAGCCAAGAAATCAATACTGATAGCTACGTGATTGGCGGATTTGTACGTGATTTTTTACTTCAAAGAAATTTTAAGAAAGATATTGATATTGTTGCAGTGGGATCTGGAATTGACTTGGCTTTGAAAGTGTCGGAGTTATTGCCAAACAAACCAAAAGTTCAAATCTTTAAAAACTATGGAACCGCAATGCTTCGTTACAAAGAAATTGATATTGAATTTGTTGGTGCAAGAAAAGAAAGCTACAATCAAGACAGCAGAAACCCAATTGTAGAAAATGGAACATTGGAAGACGACCAAAACCGTCGTGATTTTACAATAAATGCATTGGCTTTTTCTTTAAATGAAAGAAATTATGGTGCATTAGTAGACCCGTTTAATGGCTTAGAAGATATACAAAATAAAATCATCAAAACGCCATTAAATCCTGATATCACTTATTCTGATGATCCTTTGAGAATGTTGCGTGGTATTCGTTTTGCAACACAATTAAAATTTGAAATTGAATCCAAATCTTTAGAAGCAATTTCAAGAAATAAAGAGAGAATCAAGATTATTTCGGGCGAACGCATTGTAGATGAATTAAACAAAATTCTATCAACAGATAAACCATCGATTGGATTTTTACTTTTATACAAAACCGGACTTTTAGATCTCATTTTGCCCGAATTGACAGCATTGAATAATGTAGAAGAAATTGAAGGTCATACGCATAAAAATAATTTTTATCACACCTTAGAAGTGGTTGATAATATTTGTCCAAATACCGATGATGTTTGGCTTCGTTGGGCTGCTTTATTGCACGATATTGGAAAAGCACCCACCAAAAAATTCAACAAAAAACAAGGTTGGACGTTTCACGGACACGAATTTCTTGGCGGAAAAATGGTAAAAAAAATCTTTGAACGATTGCACATGCCATTGAACAATAAATTAAAATTTGTTCAAAAAATGGTTACCATGAGTTCACGTCCTATTGTTTTGGCAGAAGACATTGTAACCGATTCTGCTGTAAGACGTTTGGTTTTTGATGCTGGTGAAGAGGTTGATCATTTAATGACGCTTTGTGAAGCTGATATCACGACTAAAAATCCTAAAAAATTTCAAAAATACCACGATAATTTTGACATTGTACGAAGAAAAATAATTGAAGTGGAAGCACGCGATCATGTGCGCCAATTTCAACCACCAATTTCGGGTGAAGAAATTATGGAACTCTTTAATTTAAAACCATCACGAGAAATCGGAATATTGAAAGAAGCGGTAAAAGAAGCCATTTTGGACGGAAAAATCCCGAATGAATATCAAGCCGCTTATGATTTTGTTATGAAAAGAGCAGAAAAATTAGGATTGAAAAAAGTAGAAAATAATAAGTAAACATTAACTTTTTTTTTTTCTTAAAATTGATACTCTTTTAATAAATTTACAAAAAAATGTTTATGAACATAGCCGAACTAAAATTAGAGTTGATTCGTAAAATCATTAACGTGAATGATTTAGAAACTTTATTACAAATTGAAGAAATTTTGAAAAAAGTAAATAATATTTCAAATGTTATAAACGAACCATCTGCTGTTTATCAAAAAACGGAACAAGTTCGTGTTTTTAACGAATGGGAACAAGCTAGAATTGATATTGCTTTGAAACAAATTGAAAATGGCGAGTATATTTCTGATGAAGAAGCTCAAATTGAAATAGAAAAATGGTTAAAAGATTAATCTGGTCTGTTGAAGAACGAAATTCAAGAAAAAGCATATTTGAATATTGGAACAATCGAAATAAATCAAAAGCATATAGTAGTAGACTAGATTTACTTTTCGATGCTAGTTTACAGTTGGCAAAAAACGAATAGGAATCGTAAAAAAAAAAATATGAGAAAAATTATTATTTTATTTATTGGAGTATTAATTTCAAGTTGTTCAAATGACAATCTAATTGATGAGAATAATGAAATTATTAAAAATCTAAATAAAGTTGAACTGAAAATAAATGGTTTAAATTCAGTAGATAATATAGTAGATGTTAATTCATATTATAGTTGTGATACAGATTTGAATGTTACAGTTACTTCAAAAAAAAATAGTGTAACAGAAGATTTGATTGTCTTCAATCTCACAAAACAAGGTGAATTAAAATCAATATATTTTGCTGATAAAAGTGGTGAATTTCGAAAAGATTATTATTCTCCTGATTTTGTTCCATCTTCAACAATTACTATTTCTGAATTTGAATTTATTGCAAACACTAAACTAAAGTTTAAGTTCAACGGACAACTCTTCAAAAAGAAAAATAGCTTAACTCAACAAAATGAAACAATTCAAATTGATGGAAATGTTGAAATTAAAAATTTTTCGGAAAATATATGTAATGCGTTTGTCAACTTCATAAATTTAAACAATAACATAAAATTTTCAAACGTTACTAGAATTAATGACAATAATGTTCCGAGTTCTAGTATTCGATATGAAGGAAATTCATTAAATGGATACAACATAAATATTAAAAATCTAAATCAAAATTTACCTGAATTACCTATCGGAACTTACTCTTTTTCTAACAATTCAACTACTGAAAAAATAGAATTTAGAAAATATGTTGGTTTACCAAAGTCATTTTCGACAAGTTATATTATTCCATCAGATTGGATTTTATATGAAACACAGGGAAGTTTTACAATTGTTGAAAAAACAATAATTAATGGTTTTCAAGTTGTGAAAATTAAACTTAATTTTACTGCGTCACAAAATGGAATAGTCGAATATACTATAAATAATGCAGACTTTATTACAGCTTATTAAAACGTCTATCTGCCAATAGTAGTATGCAAAAATGGAGCGTTTTGAGTTTTATTTAAAGTTGGTTTTGTACTTGCAAAATAAGCGTTAAAACGAAATTTTATGTTCTGCAAGCTACGAAACAATAGTCCTGAAACTACCCGATTTTGGTCATTATACTAAAAATTAAGATGATAATTTTATAATAGTCAGTCATTTTGAAATAATTTGTAAAATAATACAAAAAATAAATTGTTGTTTTAGACATCTGGGACACAAGACAAAACCCAATAAATTTTCCTTTAAAATAAAATGAAAAATAATAAATCAGTCATTTATTGGCTACTTTCAGGTTGTATCCTACTCTTTATAATGGTTACTGTTGGTGGAATTACACGTTTGACCAATTCTGGGCTATCGATGACCGATTGGCATTTGGTAACAGACACTTTTCCACCTTTAACAGAAGAAAAGTGGCAAGCAGCTTTTGATGAATACAAGAAATTTCCTGAGTATCAAAAAATCAATATTCACAACGATTTTCAACTTTCCGATTATAAATTTATTTATTTCTGGGAATGGTTTCACCGATTTATTGGTCGAATTATTGGATTGGTTTTTATCATTCCGTTCGTTTACTTTTTAATCAAAAAGAAATTAGATTCAGAAACCATTAAAAAATGTATTATCCTCTTAGGAATGGGATCATTTCAAGGATTTTTGGGATGGTTTATGGTGAAAAGCGGACTAATTGACAATCCTGATGTGAGTCATTTTAGATTAGCATTACACTTAACTTTTGCTTTTATAACTTTTGCCTATACGCTTTGGGTTGCGTTAGATTTAATTTATCCTGACAAAAAAGAAGTCAATACAACTTTAAGAAAATATGCTCGATTTGCGATTGTTTTTCTTGTAATTCAAATCATTTATGGTGGTTTTGTTGCCGGATTGAATGCCGGATTACTTCACAACCATTGGCCCTTAATGAGTGATGGGCAATTCTTTCACGAAAGTATTTTGCTAGAAAAAGATTCTTGGCTATTGCGATTAACTGAAGGTAAAAGTGGTGTTCAATTTGTGCATAGAACAATGGCTTATGTTGTTGTTGGATTAATTTTATTTTTATACTTTCAGAGTAAGAAATTCACCCTTTCAACGCAACAGAAAAACGGTTTAAACCTATTAATTTTTATAGTGTTTTTGCAATTTACATTAGGTGTTTTAACCTTATTATTAGGTGTACCAATGTGGTTGGGTTTAACACATCAAATTATGGCTTTTATTTTGTTAGCCACTATGACTTACACCTTACATAGACTAAGTAAATAATGAAACATTTAACTCAATACATTTGGATTTTATTCATTTTAGTAAACTTTTTTAATGCTTATCTTTTAAGAAAAAAAGCCGCTGAATTTATAGAAGAAAGTCCTGAGAAAGAGAATGGTTATAAAATTATTTTTAAAAACTTTTTAATTTATGGTTCCATTCCATGGATTATTATTGGAATTGGAAATACTTTTGGATTCACAGAATCCGTATTTGATTACTTTCAACCGTCTAAAATGAATCCGATAGTTTTATTATTTCACTTTTCTATAATAGTAATTTGGATATTATTAATTCGATTTGTTTTCTTTAAAAATGGAGCAAAATTTATAGAAAATCATCCTGGAATTATTAGAGTTAATAGCTTTGGAAATGTAAACGATACTCCATCAGAAAATACTATAAAATTAATTACTATTGTTGGAATAATAGGTGGAATAATCGCAATGTCAATGATGTGGTTTGTTACTATTCCATTCCCAAAATAAATTTACAGACTATATTGTCACAATTCTATTTATAAACTTTAAATGTCAAAACTTACAGCTCAAGATAAATTTCTTGACTTATCTGATTACGGAAGACCATTTGGAAAATTCCTTGCTAATCAATTAAAAAACACACGCTTCACTCCTATTCATGTAACCATTCTCTTTGGAATGTCGGGTTTAATTGCGATATATTGTATTACAACAAATCATTATTTTTGGGCTGGTTTTTTCATTATTCTCAAATCTGGAATTGATGCTGCCGATGGTGAATTGGCACGACTTAAAAACACACCTTCTTATGTGGGACGATATTTAGATAGCGTTTTTGATATCATCTTGAACTTTCTATTTCTGATGACCATTTGTTATGTATCAAAAACAACTATTTGGTTTAGTTTATTAGCATTTATAGGAATTCAACTGCAAGGGACGTTATATAACTATTATTATGTAATTCTTCGAAATAAATCGATTGGCGGCGATACTACTAGCAAAGTATTTGAATACAAATCACCGAAAGCGTTACCTGGAGAAAAACAAAAATCGGTTGATATTTTATTTAGAATTTATACTATAGTCTATGGTGCCTTTGATAAAATAATTCACTTTTTAGACAAAGATGCTTACAAAGTAAAAACATTCCCAAATTGGTTTATGACCTTACTTTCGCTGTATGGATTGGGATTTCAATTGCTAATAATTGCCATAATGTTGCCTTTGGGTTGGATAGAATTTATTGTGCCTTTTTTTATTGGATATACGATGCTGATTTTTGTTTTGATTGCGATTAGGAAACTTTATTTGAAATAAAATATTTTACTTTATTTTTTTTTAACTTAGAAAAAAATTAATCGATGATAACAAAAGAAAAATTAAAATCTACTTTGACTGATTTTCTTGAAAAATTTTCAATCGATGAATTATTTGAAAGATTAATTTTAATTGAAAAGATTGAACTAGGAAACCAACAATCACTCAACGGTGAAGTGATTTCTGATGTTGAACTTGACCAAGAAATAGAAAAATGGTTCGAATAAATTGAACCAAACTCGCAATTGTGCGATATTTTAAAACGTAATAAAATGAACAACCAATTTAAAAAAATAATTTTTCTATTTACATTGATTTTTACAGTTGCTGTTTATGGTCAAAATCAAAAAGAAAGAGAGAATAATTTAATTTTGAATTTAAAAACAAAATTGATTAATCAAAATATCGACACTTATTTTACTTTTAGAATAATTGACCACATAACAAACCATATTGAAGAAACCAGTGGTGAAATTAATGTATATCAAGAATATAGAACTTATGTTTTTTGGATATATAAAAATGAATATTACGTAAAAAAAATAGATGACAAAAACGAATTTAAAGAAGTGAAGATAAAAAAACAAAAATTATATGACTTTGCTTTCTTGAATTTAAAAAAAATAAAAAATGAAGTAATTAAACCTCATTCTGAAAAAATAAATGGTGAAATAATTGAAATTGCAACAAGTAATGTCTTTTATGATGAGTTTACTTTTAATAATCGCAAAAATACATTCAAAAAAGCAATTAATCTTTTTGATATTGAATACTCAAAAGAATTTCCAAATTACAGTTATGAACATAATAAAAAACTAAAAACAATTGAACTTTATAATCTATGTCTGAAAGCAACTTCTGAATTTGAAAAAGAAAAAGTATTCAAAAATTAAAAAAACATCGCAAAATAGAATTTTAGTGCAATTTTCACTTGCTCGAAAAATAATTACCGAAATTAAAAATAGTGATTTCAGATAAATTATTGAAGGTAATTACAGAATTATTTACAAAATAATTTCACCTGAAAGAATTGATATAATAACAGTGCATCACTCTGCTCGAAATTTGACAAAAAGAAAAATTAAGTAAACTATCCCAACCAAGTTTTAAAATCACTTACTTTTTCTCTTGCAACAATAACTTCATCGTCTTTGTAAGTAGGTAAAATTACTTTCAATCGGGAATTGCTGTGCATTTGAATTTCCTTAATTCCTTTCATCGGAATAATAAATTTTCTTGAAATACGATAGAAATCCTTTGGATCTAATTCGTTTTCGAGATGCTCTAAAGTTGTATCTAATAAGTAATCTCGCCCATCAAATGTATGAAGATAGGTT
Organism: Flavobacterium sp.; assembly: GCA_020048955.1. Lineage (GTDB taxonomy): Bacteria > Bacteroidota > Bacteroidia > Flavobacteriales > Flavobacteriaceae > Flavobacterium. The sequence continues at coordinate 2,829 of JAIFLT010000155.1, read as the reverse complement.
CCTTTGTTTTCACTGTAAAAACATTCAACTTCATCAATAGTTATCATTTTGAGTTGTTGTCCCATTTTGATTGTGAATCGTTTTTTATATGCTCTATCAATTGGGTTTACCAACATTTTTTTTATCATTTCAAAATCCAATGACAAATTTGGAGTTGCTTCATTTCTTGCTTTAAACTTATTCACAGCAGTTTCTAAATCTTCTTCGTCAATAGGTTTTAGAAGATAATCAATACTGTTCAATTTGAAAGCTCGCAGTGCATATTCATCGTAAGCCGTTGTGAAAATTACAGCACTTTTTATGTCACTCTGAGCTTTGCCGAAGTGCTCAAATATTTCAAACGATAAACCATCAGACAATTGAATATCCAAAAATATCAAATCTGGATGCGGATTATTGTTAAACCAATTAATTGATTCCTCAACAGAATGAAGCATTTGATTGACTTGCAATCCTAATTTTTCAACCTTGCGTTGCAACAATCGCGCAGCAGGTTTTTCGTCTTCAATAATTATTATGTTCATTTTTAATAAGTTTCGAGTTGCGGGTTTCGAGTTAAAGGTTCAAAAAAAAAAAAAATCGTTATCACTGATTACTGTGACTGATTACTGCCACTTACTACTCTTCTCCTTCTCCATCAACTCTTTAATTTTCTTTTCTTCCCAATCACTTCCAAAGAAAATTTCACCACCAAAAGTTGATAATCCGTGAGCTACCAAACCAATTCCCCAAAAGAAAGCCGTAAAGAAATTCTCTAATTTAAAGTAACTTTCACCAGTTTTAAGATTTTGAATATTTATTATTACAATCATCAGATTTATAACCACATAAACCAATAAATGGGTATAAAAACCTTTAATCTTTTTAACACGTTTTAGTGCTCTTTCATATTGTATTTGTTCTTCTGTTGTCATAATTATTCAAATTTATAGTGCTCTTTCATATTGTATTTGTTCTTCTGTTGTCATAATTATTCAAATTTATTTTGTTTGTTATTTTCTTCATCTATAAACTGTTGCATTTTTTTTTCTTCCCAACTTTTTCCAAAAAATGGAAACCAATTAAAGACTTTTAACGCATGAAAAAACAATCCGATTCCCCAACTAAAAGTGGTCCAAAAAAACCATAAATGATTCGGTGAATATTTTAAATTGATAAAAATTAGTATTGCATTAAAAATTATATAAAATGCAAAATGTAAATAAAATCCTTTAATTTCTTCCACTTGCTTTTTTGCTTTTTGATAGTTCTCAAAATCTTTATTAGTGTTCATAATTACTTCCATTTGTTGTTAGTATCATTTTGTTTATTCAATATTTCTTGAATTTTCTTTTCTTCCCATGATTTTCCGAATCCAAAAGTTTCAAAAGCATGAAAAGTCAAACCCATTCCCCAACCCAACATTGGAAACCAAAACCATTGAAAACCATTAGAATTTGTATTCAAATTTATGATAGTTAATATTGGAATTACTATACAGTAAGAAGCAAGATTTCCATAAAAACCTTTAAGTTTTTCTACACGTTCTTTAGCTCTTAAATAAGAAGTGTTTTCGTTAAATGTAGTTGTTGTTTCCATGATACTTATTTGTTTTGTTAAAATAGGTAGATATACTGCAAACGTCTCTTTATTCTCATCAATTAAGACTTTTCGTTCTGAAAGAATAGCATAGCGACTTACAATATTTTGAAGTCCTACACCTTTTCTGTCTTGTAAAACTTCTTTCTTTTGCAGGTTGTTTTCTACCACTAAAAAATTATCTTTTATGTAAATTTTAATATGAAGTGGCTTGTTTTCACTAACCACATTATGCTTGATTGTGTTTTCTAATAATAATTGCAATGACAACGGAACCACTTTGGCATCAGGATTTTCAAAATCAGATGGAAGTTCAAAAGTGATGCTGTTTTCAAACCTCATTTTTAATAACTTCATATACGTTTTTGCGAAAGCTAATTCTTCTGAAACCGTTACTAATTCTTTATCTTTTTGTTCTAAAACGTAGCGATAAATCTTAGATAATGAAGTGGTAAATTGTTGTGCATTTTCTGGATTTTCTTCGATTAACGAACTCAAAACATTCAAGCTATTAAAGAGAAAATGAGGATCAATCTGATTTTTTAAACTTTCAAATTTGGCATTGGCAGTTCCGGCGATTATTTTTTGCTCTTTTAGTTTAGTCTCCTGATAAGCTTTGTAAAAATAAAAGGCATGAATTGCTAGTGTTACAAAAAAAGTAATAATTATTGAAACTAAGTAATTTGATATTGATTCACTTTTAAAGAATTCTAATAAAGTTTCCTTTTCAATAATTACATCTTCAAAAATTCTTAAAAGGAAAATTACAAAAACAGATATAACGAATGATGATAAAAATCCAATTAAAATTCTTTTTGGGGTAAATCGTTCAATCTTAAAAATTTCATCCAAATACATAAATACAATTGCATTGGCGTAATATAATGAAAGGCCATAAAGTAAGTTGTATAAAAATCTAACACCTATAATGTATCCAATACTGTATCCAAAATCGTATGCTGATGATGAATTAAATTTTAAATTTCCATTAATGATATCAATAAGTGAAAGAATAATAAAAATTAATACCGAAATAAAAATTGCTCTTGGTAACTGTTTGATTAATTGGTTTATCATCTTAAAGAAATTTTATTTCAAATATTTACTTTCCGCAGTTTTTCAATGTTTCTTGCGCTCTATCTAAACCCCAAGTTGGGTGGAATTCTGTTTCTGGTTTAAATTTAGCAAATAATTCGATAGATTTTGCAACTTGCTCACACATTGGTTTGGTATCGGTACCCCAATATTGAG
>JAIFLT010000135.1 GCA_020048955.1 Flavobacterium sp. | reverse complement strand
GCATAATCAACTTGATTATTTTCTTCCTTGTGTAACAAGATTACTTTTACATCAGCATCAAGAATTTCTTCTACATTATCTTTATCTAAGACAGTGTCACGATCTAAAATAATTTCGTTACGTTCGATAGAAACTACTTCTCCAGTATCTTCATCTACGAAATCTTCATGCCAAGTATTCAATACTCTTGCAGCTAATTTTCTACCAACATATTTTTTAAGACCTGTTTTTGAAACTTTAATTTCTTCTGCAAGATCAAAAATTTCAAGAATATCTTTATCTCTTTCAAATCCGATTGCACGTAAAAGAGTAGTAACAGGTAATTTTTTCTTTCTATCAATGTATGCATACATTACGTTATTGATATCTGTAGCAAATTCAATCCAAGAACCTTTAAAAGGAATTACTCTGGCAGAATACAATTTAGTACCATTTGCATGGAATGATTGACCGAAGAAAACCCCTGGAGAACGGTGTAATTGCGAAACAACAACACGCTCAGCACCATTTATAACGAATGTTCCGCTTGGCGTCATGTAAGGAATCGTACCTAAATAAACGTCTTGAACTATAGTTTCAAAATCCTCATGCTCTGGATCTGTACAATATAATTTAAGTCGTGCTTTAAGAGGTACACTATACGTTAAACCTCTTTCGATACACTCTTGAATAGTGTAACGTGGTGGATCAACAAAGTAATCAAGGAATTCTAATACAAATTGGTTTCTTGTATCTGTAATTGGAAAATTTTCCATGAAGGTATTGTATAAACCTTCGTTGCCTCTTTCGTCAGATTTGGTTTCCAATTGGAAAAAATCTTGAAACGATTTTACCTGAACATCTAGAAAATCTGGATATTGAGGAATGTTTTTTGTAGAGGCAAAATTCAATCTTTCAGTCTGATTTGTTATCATCAATGGACAAAATTTTGATTAAAAAAAAGTAATTGTTTTGAATAATGTATACTTTCTTTTATTATCAATACATCTTAAAAATAAACCAGTATCTGTAAATTTTTTTCTTCGTATTGACTAAAAGCTTTTTCGTATTTTAACCTCATTTAAGATAAACTTTAGAGTATAATTTTATTATACGAAAAATGGTTTAGGTCATTGAGTGCTTCTACTCAAGACCTAAACCTTGTTCTAAAACTATGTTAGAGTTATTTTAACTCAACAACAGCTCCAGCTTCTTCTAAAGATTTTTTCAAACCTTCAGCTTCTGCTTTAGTAACTCCTTCTTTAATATTAGCTGGAGCACCATCTACCATATCTTTAGCTTCTTTCAATCCTAAACCAGTTAATTCTTTAACCGCTTTAACAACTGCTAATTTAGAAGCACCAGCTTCTTTTAAAACTACTGTGAATTCTGTTTGCTCTTCTGCAGCAGCACCATCTCCAGCACCACCAGCAGCAACTACTACAGCTGCAGCAGCTGGTTCGATACCATATTCATCTTTTAAAATTGTAGCTAAATCGTTAACCTCTTTTACAGTTAAGTTAACTAATTGTTCTGCGAATTGTTTCAAATCTGCCATTTTTTCTATCGTTTAAAATGTTTTTAATTCTATTTTTGTTTACTTGTGCGCTAATTATTCAGCTGCTTCACCTTTTTGTTCTGCATTATTTAATAAAGCAGAAATGATGCGTTTAGCTGGAGATTGAAGTAATCCAATGATTTCTCCAATAACTTCTTCTTTAGATTTAAGTGATGCTAAGCTATCTAAAAGATTCTCTCCAATATATATTTCGTTATTGATGAAAGCTCCTTTAAATTGAGGCTTATCTGATTTTTTTCTAAAGTCTTTGATTATTTTTGCGGGTGCGTTAGCAACATCAGAAATAAAGATTGATGAGTTTCCTTTAAGAACAGATGGTAAATCACCATATTCTTTATCAGAAGCTTTCATAGCTTTTTCTAATAGAGTGTTTTTTACAACTTCTAATTTGATACCTGCTTTAAAACAAGCTCTTCTTAAATTTGAAGTAGTGTCTGCATCTAATCCTGAAGTATCAGCAATATATACTATGTTTGCTTCAGCCAACTTTGCAGTTAAATCTTCTATCGCGATTGATTTTTCTTCTCTAGTCATAATAAAATTTGTTAACTACCAATTATACGGCTTTAGGATCTAAAGCTATAGCAGGACTCATGGTGCTTGACAAGTGAATAGACTTGATGTAAGTACCCTTAGCTGCAGTTGGTTTTAATTTAAGTAATGTTTGAATAATTTCATGAGCGTTATCTACAATTTTATCAGCTTCGAAAGAAATTCTTCCAATACCTGCATGTACGATACCTGTTTTATCAACTTTAAAATCGATTTTACCAGCTTTTACTTCAGCTACAGCTTTACCAATTTCCATAGTTACCGTTCCTGTTTTAGGATTTGGCATTAAACCTCTTGGTCCTAAAACACGTCCTAATGGACCTAATTTACCCATAATAGCAGGCATAGTGATGATTACATCAACATCTGTCCAACCATCTTTAATTTTTTGAAGGTAATCGTCTAAACCCACATAGTCAGCACCAGCAGCTTTTGCTTCAGCTTCTTTATCTGGAGTTACTAAAGCCAATACTTTAGTATCTTTACCCGTACCATGAGGAAGCGTTACAACACCTCTTACCATTTGATTTGCTTTTCTAGGATCAACTCCAAGCTTAATCAAATTTTGCTGAAGCAACAACTTTCAATAAAGATGAAGCATCTTTTAAAGAATAAAGTTTGTTTTTTTCAATTTTTGAAGCAGCCTCTTTTTGTTTTTTTGTCAATTTTGCCATTTCTTACCTTATTTTAGAGGAGAATCTCCAGTTACAGTTATACCCATAGATCTAGCTGTTCCAGCAATCATGCTCATTGCTTTTTCAATTGTGAAAGCATTTAAATCAACCATCTTGTCTTCAGCAATAGCCTTAATTTGATCCCAAGTTACATTTGCAACTTTTTTTCTATTAGGCTGGCCTGAACCAGATTTCAATTTAGTAGCATCCAATAATTGAATAGCAGCAGGTGGAGTTTTTACAACAAAATCAAACGATTTGTCTTTATACACAGTAATTTGTACTGGTAAAATTTTGCCAGGTTGATCTTGAGTTCTAGCATTAAATTGCTTACAGAACTCCATGATGTTAACCCCAGCAGCTCCCAAAGCAGGTCCAACCGGTGGCGACGGGTTCGCAGCACCTCCCTTAACTTGTAGTTTAACTACTTTACTAATTTCTTTAGCCATTTCTTAAAAATTTTACATCTCTCAATTGGAAGCGATTGATGCGGTTTATTATATATTTCTTTAGCCATTTCTTAAAAATTTTACATCTCTCAATTGGAAGCGATTGATGCGGTTTATTATATATGTAACAAAAATTATACTTTTTCTACTTGCATAAAACTCAATTCAAGAGGTGTTCTTCTTCCGAAAATTTTCACCATAACTTCAAGTTTACGCTTTTCTTCATTGATTTTTTCAATAGTTCCGTTAAAACCATTGAAAGGGCCGTCAATAACCTTAATTGTTTCATTAATTTTGAAAGGAATAGATTGTGTATCAACATTAACAGCCAATTCATCAACCTTACCTAACATTCTGTTTACTTCAGACAACCTCAGCGGAACTGGATCACCTCCTTTTACCTCTCCTAAAAATCCAATTACTCCAGTAATTGATTTGATCATGTGAGGTATTTCACCTGTAAGATTGGCTTCAATCATTACATAACCAGGGAAATAAACTTTATCTTTTGATATTTTTTTTCCATCACGAACTTGAACAACTTTTTCAGTAGGAACAAGAACTTGTGAAATATAATCACTCATTCCAAGTCTGCTAATCTCAGTTTCAATATAGGCTTTTACCTTATTTTCCTGACCACTTACAGCTCTAACCACGTACCATTTTTTTACACTATTATCAGCCATGGTAAAATATTATCCTTTTATCAATTTAAAAAATCCTTCAATTGCTCTTGAACAAAGTTCATCAACTCCCCAGGTAGCCAAAGCAAATAGTATAGAAAAAAGAGCAACAATAATAGTTAATCTTTGCACTTCAGCCCATTCTGGCCAAGTTACATTTGACTTCAACTCTTCAAATGCTTCTGAAAAATAATTTAATACTTTTGACATAATAATGTATTTATTTTTTTGCACGGGCGGAGGGATTCGAACCCCCATCAACGGTTTTGGAGACCGCTATTCTACCCTTGAACTACGCCCGTTTATTAAAAACCAGTTCCGATAGCTATCGGAACTGGTTTCTTATTTAATTTGAATTTATTCTACGATTTCTGTTACTTGACCAGCACCAACTGTTCTACCACCTTCACGGATAGCGAAACGTAAACCTACGTTCATTGCAATTGGGCTTAATAAAGCTACATCAATAGTTAAGTTATCACCTGGCATTACCATCTCTACACCTGCTGGTAAAGAAATAACTCCTGTTACGTCAGTTGTACGAACGTAAAACTGTGGACGGTAGTTATTATGGAATGGCGTGTGACGACCACCTTCTTCTTTTTTCAAGATATAAACCTCAGCTTTAAATTTAGCGTGTGGTTTTACAGATCCTGGCTTAACAATAACCATTCCTCTTTTAATATCTTCTTTAGCAACACCTCTTAACAAGATACCTGCGTTATCTCCAGCCTCACCTCTATCAAGGATTTGACGGAACATTTCGATACCTGTAATAGTTGAAGTTAATTTTTCAGCACCCATACCAATGATTTCTACTGGATCTCCTGTATTACATACTCCTGTTTCGATACGACCTGTAGCAACAGTTCCACGACCAGTAATTGTAAATACGTCTTCAACCGGCATCAAGAATGGTTTTTCTGTATCACGAATTGGTTCTTCAATCCAACTATCAACAGCTTCCATTAATTCAATAATTTTTGGAACCCAAGCTGGATCGTTATTCAAACCTCCTAAAGCTGAACCTTGAACTACAGGACCATTATCTCCATCATACTCGTAGAAAGATAATAAATCTCTGATTTCCATTTCAACTAATTCTAATAATTCCGCGTCATCAACCATATCCACTTTATTCATGAATACAACGATTCTTGGAATACCAACCTGACGTCCTAAAAGGATGTGCTCACGTGTTTGTGGCATTGGTCCATCAGTTGCGGCAACAACAAGGATAGCACCATCCATTTGAGCTGCTCCGGTAACCATGTTTTTTACGTAATCCGCGTGACCAGGACAATCTACGTGTGCGTAGTGACGGTTAGCAGTTTCATATTCTACGTGAGACGTATTAATAGTAATACCTCTTTCTTTTTCTTCTGGTGCATTATCAATTTGATCAAATGATTTTGCTTGACAGTAACCAGCATCAGATAATACTTTCGTGATTGCTGCTGTTAAAGTTGTTTTACCGTGATCCACGTGTCCGATCGTACCAATATTTAAGTGTGGTTTCGAACGGTTAAAGGTTTCTTTTGCCATTTTACTTAATTTTTAATCTTAGTTATATATTTATTAGTGTTCAAATTTTCAATTTTGAGCCAACTACGGGAATTGAACCCGTGACCTCTTCCTTACCAAGGAAGCACTCTACCCCTGAGCTAAGTCGGCAGTTTTTAGATTACAGACTACAGATTCCAGATGTTAAATTATTAATCTAACTATAAAATCTGCCATCTAAAATCTGCCATCTGGCTGGTGGGGAGAGCAGGATTCGAACCTGCGAAGACGTAGTCAGCAGATTTACAGTCTGCCCTCGTTGGCCGCTTGAGTATCTCCCCATTTTTTTTAATTCCAACAATTAAAACAAAAATTCCAAATCGCATTTGGAATAATAAAAAGCGAGTGAATTAACTTCGCTCGGGATAAACTTCTCGTCCTTTCGGATTATAAAGCACCTTTCTGCAAAGCACTAACCTTCTACTTTTTATAGCCGGCGGAGGGACTTCCCTCGACTTCGCTCGGGATAAACTTCTCGTCCTTTCGGATTACAAAGCACCTTTCTGCAAAGCACTAACCTTCTACTTTTAGAGCCGGCGGAGGGACTCGAACCCACGACCTGCTGATTACAAATCAGCTGCTCTAGCCAACTGAGCTACGCTGGCAATATCAATAAAAAAAGTCCGCTATTTCTAACGGACTGCAAATGTAGGCATTTTATTTTTTAATCAAAATATTTTTTATAAAAATTTTAATTAAATATGTGTTCTAATTTTTTCTTTTCTTTTTACTAATAATCGTTCTAAAGATTCTGCCGATAATTCAACCGCTTCTTCAAAAGTTTTGCATTGTTTTTTTACTAAAAAATCGTCTCCTGGGACGTGAACTTTAACTTCGACAATTTTATTTTCTTTATCACTTGTGTTTTCTACCTTCAAAAAAACATCGGATGAAACAATTTTATCGTAATATTTATCTAACTTATCCATTCTGAGTTGAATAAAATCTAACAATTTTCTATCCACTGTAAAATTTACTGCATTTACATTTACCTTCATAATTTTAAAATTAATGGTTACACTTTTAATTTATTTTTGATTCCTTGGATGCGAATTTCCGTATACTTTTTTCAATTCTGCTAAACTATTGTGCGTATATACTTGAGTAGAAGCCAAACTGGAATGACCTAACAACTCTTTTACTGAATTCAAATTTGCTCCATTGTTTAACATGTGAGTTGCGAACGTATGACGTAATATATGCGGACTCTTTTTTACCTTCTCGGAAACATTACTAAAGTAATAATTTATTAATCGATATACAAATGAATCGTTTAATTTAACGCCTTTTAACATTAAAAAAAAATATTCTTTATCTCTAATGTCCTCAATTTTAGCTCTTTCAATCAAATAATTTTTAATTTGTTTCGTTATAATTGGCAAAATTGGAAGAATTCTTTCTTTGTTTCTTTTTCCAAGTACTTTTAATGTATTCTTCGATAAATCAACATTTTGCATTTTTAAATCGATTAACTCTATCCTTCTTATCCCTGTGGTATAAAAAAGATCAATTATCAATTTATCTCTAATTCCGTCAAAACCTTCGGTATAAGTTAGCTGATTTAGTACTTGATCGAGTTCTTTTTCGGAGAATGGAATTTGAATTTTTTTTGGTGTTTTTAATGATTTATGTTTTAAAAGAGGACTGTTTTCTATTTGTTTTGTTTTTAATAAGAACTTATAGAATGATTTTAAAGAAGAAATTTTTCTGTTTACAGAACTATTAGAAATATCTTTATCTACCATAGCAACTATCCAACTTCTAATCATACTATAATTTACCTCTTCGAGTTTTTCGGTATCAAAGTTTTCTTTTAAAAATTCTTTAAAAAAAATTAAGTCATTCACATAAGCATTGACTGTATGTAAAGAATAATTTTTTTCTAGTTGAAGATAGTCTTGAAATGCTTTTAAATTATTCATTAATGATTTTGGAATTTGAAAATAAAAAAAAACCGCTAGTAACAAAGTTATGAAACTTTATTGACTAGCGATTACTATTTATTCTAAAAAAAATTAATTAACTTTCTAAGGAGTCTCTTAAGTTTTGAATATACGCTGCTTTTTGAACTTGTGCTCTTTTAACAACAGAAGGTTTTATGAAAGCTTGACGTGCACGTAACTGACGAACAGTTCCTGTTTTATCAAATTTTCTTTTATAGCGCTTTAATGCTCTATCGATATTTTCTCCGTCTTTAATTGGTATAATTAACATAATCTAGACACCTCCTCTCATTTAGTGGTGCAAAAGTAGTATTATTTTTGATATCTTAAATAGAATTGTGTATTTTTTTTAGCCCAGATAGAAACGGTTATCCTTTTTTGATAAAATTATAGTTTTTCTTATAAAAAAAGAGCGACCAACGGAAGCTCCTTTATTTATATATAGAAAAACACAATTTTATTAAAAAGATAGTAGTGCATAGCTGGATTAGCTTCTATACCTATCAATGACTATTTCTTTTCGGCTGGTTTATAATTTTGGTTATCGATAATCATTTTGGACAAAATTTCTTTCAAAATTTCTGATGTTCCTCCTCCTATTGGCCCAAGGCGACTGTCTCTTAACAATCTTGCCATTGGATATTCTTCCATATAGCCGTAACCGCCTAACATTTGAAGACAACTATAAATGGTTTCGTCGGCAACTTTGGTTGATTTAAGTTTTGCCATAGTGGCCTCTTTGACTACATATTCACCATTATTTAATCTTGCCACTGCAGCGTAATTGAAAATTTTACAATGTTCTACTTCTGTGGCGTGTTCTACCATTGTGTGTCGCAAAGCTTGAAATTTATTGATTTTTGTTCCAAATGCTTCGCGCTCTGACATGTATTTTATGGTGTAGTCTATGGCATACTCTGCTCTTGCATGCGCATTGATTGCCATAACTAATCGTTCTAGCGCAAAGTGTTCCATAATATATGGAAACCCTTTACCTTCTAATCCCATTAAATTTTTGACAGGGATTTCAACATTATCGAAAGCAATTTCGGCAGTATCTGAGGCTCTCCATCCTAATTTATCTAGTTTAGAGGCGGAAATTCCGTTTAAATTGGTGTCAATTAAAAACATGCTTATTCCTTTATTTCCTAATTCTGGGCTTGTTTTGGCCGCAACAACATAATAATCGGCATAAACACCATTTGTAATAAAGGTTTTTGAACCATTAATGACATACTTATCTCCTTTTTTGATGGCTGTTGTTCTCATTCCGGCAACATCACTGCCTCCAAAAGGTTCTGTGATACATAATGCTCCTATTTTATCGCCTGAAATACTTGGTGCTAAATAGTCTTGTTTGATTTGCTCGTCGCCTTCAGCATTTAGATGGGTCATTGCTAAATAGGCATGTGCCCACATGGCTGCTGCAAAGCCAGAAGATTTTATTTTTTGAAGTTCTTCTAGAAAAATTACAGTGTAGAATAAATCTAAGTTTAAACCACCATAAGCCTCTGGATAATTGATAGCAAAGAAACCCATTTCGCCCATTTTTTTCCAGATAAAGCGTTCTATGGTTCCTGTTTTTTCCCATTTTTCAATATGAGGGACAACTTCTTTTTGCAAAAAATCTTGCAAACTCTTCCTAAACAGTTCGTGTTCTTCTGAGAAATATAGTGAATTCATAGTGGTAAGCAATTTAAAAAAAATATTGATTTATTTTAGAATTCCAAATATAAGGCAATTATTTTTAATTTATCAACAGGAAAAGCCTTAATATTTGTTAAATCCTCAATTTTTAAATCACCATTCATACTTCTGTATGTTACTATGTTTTTAGAAATTGGATATTTAAAGTAGGGAAATTGACCTAACTCCTTAATAGAGGCATTGTTAATATTGATTTTTTTGGGATTTGGATTGACCACTTTAAAACTTTGATTGAGTTTTTCAATTACTTCTGGAGATAATCCCCAAATGTCATTCATTTGTTCCATGGAAACAAAGACACCAAAAATTTCTTTTTGTTTTAAAATTCTGTCGGAAATAGCATCGCCTATTCCATAAACTTTCATTAAATCCTCTTTAGATGCTGAGTTGATATCAAGAACGACAATCTTTTTCTCCTTCTTATCGAACTTATTTTTTGAATAATCTACCCAACCCTTATTTTCATTTTTATTAGAATTGGCCAATTGAAAATTCTTTTTGTTAACCCAATCTGGAAATTTAAAATACGGCGAAATAGCCTTTAAAAGTGAATCGGAAATTCCTGTTACTTTTTGAAATTCTTCTGGTGAATTGGCGAACTTTCCTTGTTTCCTGAAAGCCAATAAACGATCTATTTGCTCTACTGTCATGCCCAACTTATATCCTTTAAAATCTGTGATGAAATTTGGATTGAACGGATAGATTTTATAACCTGATTGTGGCTTTTCTGATTTTAGAGAATCGATATTGCTTTGTAAAGAAAGCCAATTTTGTTCTTCTGGTGTGCTTTTTTTATCATTTGAAAAATCTAAAAAATAACTTCCTACTTGCAACCCAATAATTATAATGAATAGCAATAGAATTCCTTTTCGTTGGTCTTTCGAAAAATGAAGTAATGATTTTATGTAATGGTTGTTTTCCAAAATTTATAAATCAAAAACCGATGTTCGTTTCGCTCTAACTAAATCTTTCAGTTTAATCCAAAATGCAAAAGTTAGATAAACTCCGAAACCTAAACCAACGGTTACAAAAGAAATGTATATAAAAAACAAGCGCACATTGGTGGCTCTCATCCCTAGTTTATCAGCTAAACGAGAAGAAACGTGAAATCCGTGTTTTTCAAAAAAATAGCGAATGTTGGTTATCATTTTTACTCTTTCAATAATTCTATACCTATGGCGCACTGCAAGCACTTTTTTTGATTGCAATATTCGTTTTTCAATTGCAGCAGTGCTTGCGTTTGAAATGCATTATTAGATTTAATTCCAAATGTAGTAAACTTTTCAATAATTGTATTTTTCTCTGGTGGAATATTTGACAATAAATAAATTAAATGTTCTGAATTTTCTTTTCCTTGATTTATGGCAAAAGCAAATTGTATTGGAATAATGGTGTTAATTATCAATAAATCTATAAAAGACTTTGCCATTGCTTTTTCTTTTTTAGGGCTTGGTTTGTCAAAATTATAATGGGTTTTCCAATAATCGCTTACAGAAATATTGAAAATTTGATACATTTCCAGAATTGATTTAGCCTCAATTATCTTTGAAAATAAATTTCTATGCAAATGATACAACATTGCCAATTGCGCCAATCTAATGGTTGGAAAATTATCTGGTCGGTGTTTGAAAAACTGAATTGGAGCTATTGCAGGTTTTTCTAATTTATATTTTAAAGCAATGTAATCAAACCATGATTTCAATTCTTTGGGGTAAGCATCTTCGGCGTTTGTGGGTAACATATTGGCTTGACCGAAAAGTAGTGCTTCCAAATATTTTACTTCTAAGGCTTCTTTTCTAATAATGGAAAAAGTAATTGATTTGGCTACTTTCAAAAACATATCGCCATTTGTGTTTAAACCAAAATTTTTTGCTAACATACAAAACAAAACTGCTTCCCAATCGTTTTCTGTTTCTTGCAACAATTGTTTTATTGGATTTGATTTTCGTTCTAATCGTTCAAAAAATAATCGTTCTTGCCAGTTGGAGAAAACAAAAATTGGAACTTTCTCAATTTGATTTTCGCAATAAATCCATGATTTTTGAGCTGTGAGTTGATTGTATTTATTCAACTCCTCTTTAGAAACATAATTTTTTAGTTCCAACACAGGTATTTCGGAATTATCTTTTCTAAAAATTGGTGTGTCGTTTTCCCAAACAACATGAAGAATTACATTGTTATAATTATCGTCTTTTTCGTGATGATGCACGTACCAATCGGAGGATTTTAAATGAATTTCGATATTTCCAGCCCATTTTTGATTGCCAATAACTATTTGAGCATTAAAAAAATCGGGTCCTTCTTGTTGAATGTATTGTCCGAAGTTTATTATGGTGATAACTTCTTGGTTTGTGGTTTTTAAATTGTTAAAGTCCAATTTCTTGTATAACCAAATGTTTTTAAATTGTTAAAGTCCAATTTCTTGTATAACCAAATGTAGTGTAGAAAATCTTCTTTCATAAATAGTATCTGTATGGCTTTGAAGGTACTAAAGTACTTTTTTGATTTGAATTACACAAATTTAGGAAAATTAAATTTTATATCCTTATTGTGTGATAAAAATTTTAGAAAACTAAAATCTCCAACAAATGTAGTACCTACAGGACATTAGATGGCTATTAATTGTTTGTCGAAAGAAGATTATGAATAGAAAATTTGTACTTTAGAACTAAACTTGTAATTCATTGAACAACAATGATTATGTATAGAAAATTAAATTTTATCCAATTCAGAAGCTTTTATGGTGATAATTTTTCCGTCACGCATGATTACTACAGATTGGTTTTTTTCGATTTTGGA
>JAIFLT010000064.1 GCA_020048955.1 Flavobacterium sp. | reverse complement strand
GAACAACCTCACAATTGGTTTTTGCCATTGGATTAAATAATGTCGTTACAGATGGTTCTGTAGATAATTCTGATTTTAAATTTGCAGGTTCACGTTTTTACGAATGGGGTTTGTCTTATAATTCAAGACTTTTAAAAAATGATAATTTATTGCATTTAAAATATGGTGCTTCATTAATGTACAACGATTTGCGACCAACAGAAAACAGAATTTTTGCTGTAAATGGAAATCAAACAACATTGCAAACCAGCGCAATTGATTTAAAAAGTGCACGATTTAGAAATGTATATCTTGTTGCGCCATTGCATTTAGAATTTGACTTTACCAAGAAAAAAATTAAAGAAGATAAAACAATTTTTAAATCGCACGAAAGTTTCAGATTTGGTATAGGAGGTTACGCTGGTGTTAGAATTAAATCAAAACAAAAAATCGAATACGAAATTGACGATGTAGATTATGATGAAAAAGCAAAAGGTGATTTCAATGCCTCAAATTTCATCTATGGATTGAGTGCCTATGTTGGGCACAGAGCAACAAGTTTGTATATAAAATACGATTTGAATCCAATATTTCAAGATAATGTTGTAAAACAAAATAACATTTCGCTGGGATTGCGTTTCGATTTTAATTAGTTAAATAGGTTGAGTTAGTTAAAAAACCTTTTTAGAGTTTCTAATTCTAAAAAGGTTTTTGTTATAAAATATTAAGTATTTTTGATAAAATTTTTTCAATTATGGTGACTAATTTTGATGATTTAGATTTAGATAAGAAGTATTCCTATGCTGATTATCTTACCTGGAAATTTCAAGAGAGATTAGAAATAATTAAGGGGAAAATTTTTAAAATGAGTCCAGCTCCAAGCACTTTACTTCAAAAAGTATCGAGTAATATAACTGGAATTTTATGGAACGAATTTAAAAGTCATAAATGCAAATTATTTTCAGCACCATTTGATGTAAGACTTTTAGATAAAAAAAAATCTACTTTAGATAAAGACATTTTTACCGTAGTTCAGCCCGACTTATGTGTTATTTGTAATGAAGAAAAGTTAGATGCAAGAGGTGCTTTTGGCGCTCCCGAATTAGTGATAGAAATACTCTCACCAGGAAATTCAAACAAAGAAATGAAGTATAAATTTGATTTGTATGAAGAAGCTGGCGTTTTAGAATATTGGATAGTAAACCCAGAAAACAGAACACTTTTTATTTATACGCTTCAAAACAATCAATTTATTGGATTGCATCCCTTAATTGAAGAAGATACCATTGCCAGTCCGCTTTTTCCTCAATTGGATTTTATATTAGAAGAAATTTTCAAATAATTTATTCTATTTTTTTACTTCAAAAGACATTAAATTTGTTGTGGTTTATTGTGTATTTTTACAATCTTAAAATTTAGAAATTAAACTTTTAAATTTTCAAATAATTATATACAAAAGTTTTGATAACCAAAGAAACCATAGATAAAGTTTACGAAGCGGCTCGAGTAGAAGAAGTTATTGGCGATTTTGTACAATTAAAACGCGCCGGAAGTAACTTTAAAGGATTGAGTCCGTTTTCTGATGAGCGTTCGCCTTCGTTCATGGTTTCGCCTGCCAAAGGAATTTGGAAAGATTTTTCGTCAGGAAAAGGTGGCAATGCCATTGCTTTTTTGATGGAACATTCTCAGTTTACTTATCCTGAAGCTATCCGTTTTTTAGCAAAAAAATACAATATAGAAGTTGAAGAAACCGAACTTTCTGAGGAAGATAAAGTCGTGGCAAACGAAAAAGAAAGCTTGTTTCTAGTTTCAGAATTTGCTTCTAAATATTTTCAAGACATGTTGCTCAATTCTGAAGAGGGAAAGGCAATTGCACTATCTTATTTTAAAGAACGTGGATTTACAAATGATACTATAAAAAAATTCAGCTTGGGCTATTCTCCCAATCAATGGGATGCACTAACAAAAGAAGCGCTTGGGAAAGGCTATAAATTAGAATTTCTAGAAAAAACAGGTCTAACCATTGTTGGAGAAGACAAGCAATTTGATCGATTTAAAGGTCGTGTGATGTTTCCAATTCAATCCATGAGCGGCAGGGTTTTGGGTTTTGGTGGTCGAATTTTAACTAACGATAAAAAAGCAGCCAAATATCTCAATTCACCCGAAAGTGATTTGTACCACAAGAGCAAAGTTTTGTACGGAATTTTTCATGCCAAGCAAGCCATTGCCAAGCAAGATAATTGTTATTTAGTAGAAGGTTATACCGATGTAATTCAAATGCATCAAGCCGGAATTGAAAACGTAGTTTCCTCGTCAGGAACCGCTTTAACACCAGATCAAATTCGATTAATCAATCGTTTAACAAAAAACGTAACAGTTCTTTTTGATGGCGATGCCGCTGGTTTGCGAGCTTCAATTCGCGGAATAGACTTAATTCTTGAAGAAGGAATGAACGTAAGAGTTTGCACTTTTCCTGACGGAGAAGACCCCGATAGTTTTGCCAAAAAAACACCTTTACAAGATTTGATTCAATATTTTGAAGACAATGCTATGGATTTTATCCAATTTAAAGCATCACTTTTAATGAAAGATGCCAAGAATGATCCTATCAAGAAAGCCGATTTAATTCGCGATATGGTGGCTAGTATATCCAAAATTCCAGATAGAATAAAACGAGAAGTTTACATCAAAGAAACCTCCAGAATCATGGATATTTCAGAAGATGTTTTATTTAATACACTAGCACAATTAGTAAAAAAAGACCTTTCCGATTTAGGTAAAAAACTAAAAGAAGAGCAAACCGCATTTGAAGTTGTAAAAAATGATACCCCAATTGTTACTTCAAATATTGACATTCAATATGAATTGGAACACAAAATCATAGAAATTCTTTTAATTTATGGCAATTTAGAAGATGAATTTGAAGATATTTTACTCAAAGCCAATGAAAAAGGCGAAATGGTTGAGGTGAAAGAATTGAATAAGTATAAAGTGTACCAACGCATTTTTCTTAGTTTACAAGAAGACGAAACCGAACTTGCTAATCCGTTATTCAAAAGTATATATGATGATTTAATTGCCCATTTCAACCAGAATGAAAGTTTTGAATTGGAGAAATATTTGTCACAATTACCACCAGAATTATCGCAAGAAGTAACCTCAATTCTTATGAATGATGAGCGAGAAGCATTACACAATTGGGAAGCTAAAAATATCTTTGTAAAAGCAAAAGACAAAACCATAAGTCAATACGTTTCAGAAACCATTCTAACGTTAAGATGGTTTTTAGTAAATAAAATCATTGACGAATTAAAATCCTCAGTAACGCAAGAAGTGGAAGTTGATAATTCTGAAACATTATCTATGGTAGTTGACTATTTAGGATTAACCAATATGTTCTCTAAAAAATTGGGAAGAGTAATTTCTAGACATAACTAGAAAAATTCCAAAAACAAAAATTCCAAATTCCAATTAAGAAATAATAGGAATTTGGAATTTAAAATATTCTAATTTCTTTATACAATTTCTAATGTCTTCGCTTTATTTACTAAATCAATTAAATTAGTAACATTTAATTTTTGTAAAAGTCTTAATTTATAGGTTGAAATTGTTTTTTCGTTTAGTCCTAAAACCTTAGAGATTTCATTGTTTTTCTTTCCGTTACACAAGTAACGTAGTACTTCAATTTCTCTGTTAGATAATTTTCTGTAAAGACGCTCGCTTTTATTTTGTTTAGCTATCAAAGCTAAATTTCTTTTAATACTATCACTAAGCATTACAATTCCTTGGTGAACTCTTATAATGGTAGTTCCTAGAGTTTCTATTTTGGACGATTTGTGAACAAAACCAGTAACTCCTGCTTTTATAGCGTTGGGGGCATAAATTTGCTCATTCAAACTCGTAAAAACTAAAACTTTAGTAGAAGGAAAATTCTTTATTATTGCTTTTAATTCGTAAATACTTTTCAATCCTTCAAGTTCTAGATCTATTACTAAAACATTGATTTCTTTATTCCTTAAAGCATCAGGAACCATAAAGAAATTACCAACATTAGAAACCACATTAATTTCGGGATGGTCTTTAAAATATGATTTTATACCGTAATGAACCACTGGATAATTATCGGCAAGACAAACATTTATCATAATCTTAATTTTTTTGAATCTAAAATTCAGAATTATTCACAAAGTTAATGAAAAAAATGTAAATAATTGAAAACGATTGTTAAAAATTATTTTATACTTTTTGGAATTTCACAAACAGGAATAGCTTGCATCTTGTGTTGATTTACAAAATTCAATCGTTTATAAATAGCAAAGGCCTCTTTTTCTCGTCTAATAAAGTCTTCCGATTTGCTTCCTTTTTCATCTTCAAGCATTGCCCATTCTAATTCGTCATAACTGGCTCCAAGCTGGTCTTCATCAGTTCTATTATCGCCAAATAATCCATCGGTTGGAGCAGCTTTTAGAATGGATTTAGGTATTTCTAAAAATTTTCCAAGAGCATAAACATCACTTTTCATCAAATCGGCTATCGGACTCAAATCAACGCCACCATCGCCATATTTTGTGTAAAATCCAACACCAAAATCTTCTACTTTATTTCCTGTTCCAGCAACCAACAAGCCATGAATTCCAGCAAAATAATATAAAGTGGTCATTCGCAATCTTGCTCTAGTATTGGCTAACGATAAATTATATTTTATTTCATTTTCACCAACAGGCATTTCTGCTTTAAAACTATCATAAATTGGAGTTAAATTCGCTTCAGCACGACACACATTTGGAAACCGTTTCATCAATTGTTCTATATGCTCACGTCCTCTACTTACTTGATTTTGAGCTTGATGAATTGGCATTTCAATGCATAGTGTAGTTAAACCAGTTTGTGCGCATAGCGTAGAAGTCACAGCCGAGTCAACGCCTCCAGAAATTCCTACAACAAAACCATTTACTTTTGCGTTAGTAGCATAAGTTTTTAACCAACTAACAATGTGTTCGTTTACTTTTTCTACCTGAATGGTGCTTTTTTTAGGCATAGTTTAGAGATGAATTAAGAATACGTAATGTATATTTGCAAAAATATTAAAATAAAAAATGAAAAGATATATTTATATCATCTTAATTGGAGTTTTATTTTTCACTTGCGATAAAAAAAGTAAAATCGAAAGTGCAGTTGAACAAATTCCAGTCGAAATGAAGGTTGTTCGTTTTGAACAAGCTTTCTTCAATGCAAAACCTGAAAATTTGGCTGATGTAAAAGCAGAATATCCAGATTTTTTCCCTGAAGGCACGCCAGATGCGGTTTGGATAGATAAAATGCAACATCCACAATGGAGAGAACTGTATCAAGAAGTAGAGAAAAAATATAAAAATTTTGGTACGCAACAAACAGAAATAGAAGATTTATTTAAGCATATTAAATATTACTTTCCAACAATTAAAACGCCAACCATCTACACGGTGATTTCTGAAATGGATAATAACAGCAAAACAATTTATGCTAACGATAAATTGATTATTGCTTTAGAATTGTATTTAGGAAAAGAGCATAAGTTTTATGGAGAGTTTCCTGCTTATCTAAAACAAAATTTCGAGCAAAGACAGATGCTTCCAGATATTGTTTCTAGCTTTGCTTATGGTGTTTTACCTATCCCAAAGGATAAAGACTTGCTTTCAATGATGATAAATTCAGGTAAAGAGCTTTACTTAAAAGATATTTTACTTCCAGAATATTCTGATGCCGAAAGAATAGGTTATTCTGAAGACCAAATAAAATGGAGCAAAGAAAATGAAAGTTATATTTGGGAATATTTTGTAAACGATAAATTGTTGTATAGTTCTGATTCTAAATTAGCGAATCGTTTTATAAATGTAGCTCCTTTTTCTAAGTTTTATTTAGAAATAGATAACGAATCGCCAGGTAGAATTGGGCAATGGGTGGGTTGGCAAATTGTTCGTTCTTTTATGGAAAACAATCCAAAAGTAACCGTCCAGGATGTAATAAAAATGAACGAAAAAGATATTTTTGAATTATCAAAATACAAACCAAAAAAGAATGAGTAATAAAATCACATCAGAAATAAAATTTGTAGTCGAACTTGATGAAAATCGTGTTCCAGATAAGTTAACGTGGACAGCACAAGATGGTGGAGTAGAACTTGAAGAAGCTAAAGCTATGTTGTTGTCAATTTGGGATAGCAATGCTAAAGAAACGTTGCGAATTGATTTATGGACAAAAGATATGCCCGTTGATGAAATGAAAATATTTTTCCATCAAACATTAGTTGCCATGGCTGATACTTTTGAACGTGCTACACAAGATGAAAAAATGGCCTCAACCATGAGAGATTTCACAGAATATTTTGCCGAGAAATTAGAATTGAAAGGATAAGAAAATGGTTTGCAAATTGCAAACCATTTTTTATTTATCTAAAACTCATTCATTTCTTTAAAAACATCTTGATTTACGCCATCAATAAATTCTAAAAGTTTGTCTTTTCCTGTTCCTTCTGTAGATGAGGTTACAAAGTATTGTGGTATTTCTTCCCAATTATTAGCCAAAAGTTGTTTCTTATAAGCAGCAATATGAGAGTCAATTTTAGTTTTACTGATTTTATCGGCTTTAGTAAAAATAATACAAAAAGGTATTTCACTTTCGCCAAGATATTCTATAAACTCTAAATCAATTTTTTGTGCCTCAAGACGAATGTCAATTAATACAAAAGCACAAACCAATTGTTCTCTTTGTTCAAAATAATCGGTTATGAATTCTTGAAAAACATCTTTGGTTTTTTTGGAAACTCTTGCATAACCATATCCAGGCAAATCGACCAAAAACCAATTAGAATTAATTTTAAAATGATTTATCAACTGAGTTTTTCCAGGTTTTCCTGATGTTTTTGCCAAATTTTTATGATTGGTCAACATGTTAATCAAAGATGATTTTCCAACATTAGAACGACCAATAAAAGCATATTCAGGCAAACGCTCCAAAGGACATTTACTCACATCGGAATTGCTAACTATAAATTCGGCGGTATTAATTTTCATTTTATTATCATTGCGAGGCACGAAGCAATCTCGTTTAAGTATAGCATATTATTTGTAATTAACTTTTACAAATGCTCTTTAGTCAACCAAATATCAAGCAATCGATTGAATTCATCAGGATGTTCCATCATGGCAGCGTGTCCGCACTTGTCAATCCAATATAAATCTGAATTTGGCATTAATTTATGAAACTCTTCTGCTACTTCAGGCGGAGTTACAGCATCATTTTTACCCCAAATTAAACAGGTTTTTACGTGCATTTTTGGTAAATCTTTTGCCATATTATGACGAATAGCACTTTTAGCAATAGTGAGCGTTTTAATAACTTTAATTCTATCGTTTACAACGCCAAAAACCTCGTCAACCATTTCTTTTGTAGCCACTTTTGGATCATAAAAAACAGCTTCTGCTTTCTTTCTAATGTATTCATAATCACCTCTTTTTGGGTAACTGTCACCCATTGCGCTTTCATAAAGTCCTGAACTTCCTGTAATTACTAATCCAGCAACTTTCTCTGGATACATTTTTGTGTGATATAATGCAATATGTCCTCCAAGCGAATTTCCTAAAAGAATTACGCGATCAAAACCTTTGTACGTAATAAAGTCTTTCACATATTTGGCGAAAGCTTTTACATTGGTTTTTAAAATATTTTGTGTGTAAAGTGGCAACTCAGGAATAACAATTTTATATCCTTTTTGGGAGAAGTGTTTTGCAACTCCTTCAAAGTTACTTAATCCGCCCATTAAGCCATGCAAAATAACAATTGGAGTGCCTTCTCCAACCTCAATATAATTGTATTTTTTGTCTTTTACTTTAATTAAATCCATATTCTTTGGCTCATTTTTTCAATTGTTACAAACCTACACAAATTTTACCAATATCAAACCAATATGAATTCAATTTTTAGATAAACGTATTCCTTTTTTTGTTTAATCAATATTCAATTATCAACATTTCAATAATTCCATTTTTTCCATTTCTTATCATTCGAAAAATCAATCTTTTATTAAATATTTCGCAACTAAATCTGATTGAATGTCAATTTTTTCCATAAAATCAACGATTCTAAATGTTTTTTTAAATAGTAATCAAAGTTGTTTTGGTTTTAAAATGATTGTCAAAAACCTAAAAGTGGTAAAACTTATTAACAAAGTGGAGATATGTGGTAAAATGTGGAAAATTATTTTATATTTTTGCTCAGTATCATTAAAAACGAATTAGTTGAACTCATTAATCGGAACATACGAATGTAAAGTTGACATCAAAGGAAGGCTGCTTTTGCCTGCGCCTTTGAAGAAACAACTAGCTGCTTCGCTTCAAGATGGATTTGTCTTGAAACGTTCTGTTTTTCAGCCGTGTTTAGAACTTTATCCAATGGCAGAATGGAATTTAATGATGCAAAAAGTGAACAAACTCAACCGATTTGTAAAGAAAAATAACGATTTCATTCGTCGTTTTCAAGCTGGTGTAAAAGTGGTTGAAATCGATACTTTAGGACGTCTTCTTGTTCCTAAAGATTTGACCAATTTTGCCCAAATTACTAAAGATGTTGTGTTGTCTTCTACAGTTAATATTGTTGAAATTTGGGATAAAGATTTATACGAAAAAGCGATAGATGATTCTGTTGGAGATTTTGCTGATTTAGCAGAAGATGTAATGGGTAATGTAAATGACGACGACAATGGAATATCATAATCCAGTATTATTAAAAGAAACTGTCGACGGTTTAAATTGTAATCCAGATGGTGTTTATGTAGACGTCACTTTTGGCGGCGGCGGACATTCAAAAGAGATTTTGAGTCGACTTGGTTCTAACGGAAAATTAGTTGCTTTTGATCAAGATGAAGATGCTTGGAAAAACGCTTTGCCAGATGAAAGATTTACCTTGATTAAAGAAAATTTTAGATACCTCAAGCGTTTTTTAAGATTTAATGGAATCAAACAGGTAGATGGTATTTTAGCTGATTTAGGGGTTTCATCACATCAATTTGATGTTCCAGAAAGAGGTTTTTCAACCCGATTTGATGCCGATTTGGATATGAGAATGAGTAAGAAAAACGATTTGAATGCTCATACAATTATCAATGAATATGATGATGTTAACTTGAAAAGAGTTTTTCTTGATTATGGTGAATTAAAAATTGCTCCAGCATTGGCAAGAACAATTATTGAGGCAAGAGCAATAAAATCTATTGATACAACAGAGGAATTAAAATTGGTATTACAACGTTTTTTGCCAGAACAATTTAAAAATAAAATTTTGGCTCAAATCTATCAAGCCATTAGAATTGAGGTCAATCAAGAAATGGATGTTTTGAAAGAATTTTTAGTACAATCGTTAGAAGTTTTAAAACCAGAAGGAAGATTAAGTGTCATTTCTTATCATTCACTTGAAGATAGATTAGTAAAAAGATTCATGAAAAACGGAATGTTTGAAGGCGAACCCGAACGCGATTTCTTCGGAAATTTTTCTGTTCCATTCAAATTAATAGGAAAACTAATTGTTCCAACAGAAGATGAAATTAAAATTAACAATCGTGCAAGAAGCGCAAAGTTGAGAATAGCAGAGAAGAAATAGTTTGCAGTTTTCAGTCGCAGTGTTCAGTTTTAATTCGTGACCCGAGAGCAACGCTCTAACTGACGAAGTAAATAATAAGTATTCAGAATTCTTGCAAATTCGTGGCAAAATATAAAAAATGAAAATTGGAATTTACAACATATTAAAAGCAAGATTTCTTGTCAATGAAGATGCAACTAAAAATTGGCGTTTCATTGTATTTTTAATTGTACTTGCCATAATTATGATTGCTAATACACACCGATTTGAACAAAAAATATTCAAAATTGCTGATTTAACAACCGAAGTAAAAGAATTACGTTCTGAATTTGTTGATAGACGTTCTGAATTAATGAAGTTAAAAATGGAATCTACGGTTTCAAAAAAAATGGAAGCTAGAAATATTTTTCCATCAAAGGTTCCACCACAAAAAATAAAAGTTAAACAACCAGAAGAAAAAAGTTTCTTTACAAAAATATGGCAGTAGAAGATAAAAATATCTCTTACAGAATTTATCTCATGGCGTTCATCATTTTTTTAATGGCGCTAGCGATAACCATAAAACTTACTAATATACAGTGGGTAGAAGGCGACTATTATAGAAAATTGGCTAAAGATAGAACGGTAAAAACTTTCGTAATTCCAGCCAATAAAGGAAATATTTATTCCTCTGATGGTAGTTTGCTAGCAACATCAATTCCTAATTATACCATTCGTTTTGATGCTGTTACGCCAAAATCAGAAGATTTCGAAAGTAAGGTAGATTCGCTTGCAATGAGTTTGTCAAAATTATTAGGTAAATCAACTTCTTATTATGAATTATTATTGAGAAAAGCACGCGCCAATAAAAGTAGATATACTCTAATTGCAGAAGATTTAAGTTACACCGAATATTCAAAAATTAAAAAGTTTCCACTTTTCAATAAAGGGGCTTACAAAGGTGGAATTATTGTTGAGCAAAAAACAGTTCGCGAACATCCCATCGGTAAAATTGCTGAGAGAACCATTGGTTACGAAAGAATTGACCAAAATGGGCAACTAA
This sequence comes from Flavobacterium sp., assembly GCA_020048955.1. Lineage (GTDB taxonomy): Bacteria > Bacteroidota > Bacteroidia > Flavobacteriales > Flavobacteriaceae > Flavobacterium. Next base: position 19,457 of record JAIFLT010000064.1, on the reverse strand, counting down.
AAAGAGTTGGAATTGAAGGTGCTTTTGGTAAATATCTTAACGGAAAAGATGGAAAAGTTTTAAAGCAAAAAATAGCCAAAGGACAATGGAAACCAATTCGTGACCAAAACGAAGTTGATCCACAAGATGGATACGATGTAATTTCTACTATTGATGTATATATTCAAGATATTGCGCATCACGCTTTGTTAAAACAGTTAGAAGAATATGGTGCAGAACATGGTTGCGCAGTTGTTATGGAAACTAAAACGGGTCAAGTTAAAGCGATTTCCAATTTGGGAAGAGACGAAAAAACAGGCAATTATTATGAAACTATAAATTATGCTGTAGCAGAATCGCACGAACCAGGTTCTACGTTCAAATTAGTTGATATGATTGCGCTTTTAGATGATAATAAAGTTGATACATCAAAGGTTTATGATAGCCGTGGCGGCAGTATTACTTATAGAGGTGATAAAGTTCGTGATTCGCATGAAGGCGGCTATGGAAAAATTTCCCTTGGAAGAGGTTTTGAAGTTTCTTCCAACACCATTTTAGTTCAAGCAGTTGTAGAAAATTATAAAAATAATCCAGAGCAATTTGTAAATAGAATTAACAATTTAGGATTAGACAAACCTCTTGGATTACCATTTCAAGGTGAAGGAAAACCTATAGTTCATAAGCCATCTGATAAAAGTTGGCATCCAAATACATTGCCTTGGATGGCATTTGGATATAATGTAGCAATAACACCATTGCAAACGTTGACTTTATACAATGCTGTGGCAAATAACGGAGAAATGGTAAAACCACAATTTGTTTCTGAAATTAAAGAATGGAATAAAACCATCAAGAAATATGATAAACAAATTATCAATCCGAAGATTTGTTCTGATGCAACTATCAAAAAATTAAAAGCGCTTTTGTTGAATGTGGTAAAAAGAGGAACAGGTGAAAAGTTGTACTCAAAAGATTTTTCTATGGCAGGAAAAACAGGAACCGCACAAGCTAATTACGGAATAAATAGTGGGAATGATAAACATTATATATCATCTTTTGTTGGGTTTTTCCCAGCAGAACATCCAAAATATTCTTGTATTGTAGTGGTTCACAAGCCAAACACTACCATGAATAATTATTATGGAGCCGATGTTGCCGGACCAGTTTTTAAACGAATTGCACAAAAGATTTTTACCGATGCACCATCAACAAACGAAATTAGAAATCTTGATAAAAAAATAGCCAAACAAGAAACAAAATATCAAGAATATTTTAAAAAAGCACAAAATGTAAAAAATACAATACCTAATCTAAAAGGAATGCCAGGAATGGATGCAGTAGCTCTTTTAGAAAATTTAGGAATTAAAGTAAAACTAAAAGGCATTGGAAAAGTAAAAAATCAGTCGATTCAAGCCGGACAACCAATTATTAAAAACACCATTATAACACTAGAATTATCGTGAACGTTTTAAAAGACCTATTATATAAAGTTGCTATTGATGCTGTAAAGGGCTCAACAGAAATGGCTGTGAATAAAATAGAATTCGATTCTAGAAAAATTCAAGAAAATGACGTTTTTGTGGCCATTCGTGGCACAGTTTCTAACGGTCACGACTTTATAGAAAAAGCAATTAATCTTGGTGCTGTTGTAATTGTTTGTGACACATTGCCAGAAGTAATTGTTAATGGAATTACTTACATTCAGGTTAAAGACACCAACTCGGCTTTGGCTTTTATGGCTTCCAATTATTATGATAATCCATCGTCAAAACTACGTTTAGTTGGAATTACAGGAACCAATGGCAAAACCACTATTGCTTCTCTTTTATACCAATTATTCAAAAAAGCAGGATATAAAGTTGGTTTGCTTTCTACAGTAAAAATTATGGTTGATGATGTGGAACACAAAGCAACCCATACAACACCAGATTCTTTAACCATCAATTATTTTTTAAATGAAATGATTGAAATAGGTTGCGAGTATTGTTTTATGGAAGTGAGTTCGCATGGTGTTCATCAAAAACGCACAGAAGGATTGCAGTTTGAAGGTGGCGTTTTTACAAATTTATCGCACGATCATTTAGACTATCATCCAACTTTTGCAGAATATAGAGATGTCAAAAAATCATTTTTTGATTATTTGCCTAAATCAGCTTTCGCATTGACCAATGTAGATGACAAAAACGGAGCAGTAATGCTTCAAAATACCAATGCAAGAAAGTTGACGTATGCCTTAAAATCATATGCTAATTATAAAGCGCAAATTCTTGAAAATCAACTATCAGGATTATTGCTTAAAATTAATGAAAATGAGGTTTGGGTAAAACTTATCGGAACATTTAATGCTTATAATTTATTAGCAATTTATGGAACAGCTGTTGAATTAGGATTAGAAAGTCTTGAAGTTTTGAGATTATTATCAGAATTAGAAAGTGTTTCAGGTCGTTTTCAGTTTATTGTTTCAAACGATAAAATTACAGCCATTGTAGATTATGCTCATACGCCAGATGCTTTAGAAAATGTCTTGAAAACCATCAATGATATTCGTACAAAAAACGAACAATTAATAACTGTTGTAGGATGCGGTGGCGATAGAGATAAAGCGAAAAGACCAATAATGGCCAATATCGCAACACAAATGAGCGATAAAGTAATTATCACTTCAGACAATCCACGAACGGAGAATCCGTCAACGATTATTGCCGAAATGGAAGTAGGTGTTGAGCCACAAAATTACAAAAAATCATTGTCTATTGAAGATAGAAAACAAGCCATAAAAACCGCGTGTCAATTAGCAAACGCCAATGATATCATTCTAATTGCTGGAAAAGGACACGAAACCTATCAAGAAATTCAAGGGGTTCGCCATGATTTTGATGATATGAAAATAGTGAAAGAATTTTTAGAACAAATGAACAAGTAATTGTTTCGAGTTTCGAGTTGCGGGTTTAAAGTTAAAACGCGCAACCCGAAACCCGAAACCCGAAACTATAAATTATGTTATACTACTTATTTGAATATTTAGACAAAACACTCGACATTCCCGGAACAGGAGTGTTTCAATATATTACCTTTCGTTCGGCGGTAGCGTTAATTTTATCATTAACACTATCAACTATTTACGGAAAAAAAGTCATCACTTTTTTGAGAAATCAACAAGTTGGTGAAACCGTTCGTGAATTAGGTTTAGAAGGGCAAACTCAAAAAGCAGGTACCCCAACAATGGGTGGATTAATCATCATTTTTGCAACCTTGATTCCAGTTTTGTTACTAACTAAATTGAATAATATTTATATCATTCTTCTAATTGTAACAACTCTTTGGATGGGAACTATTGGTTTTATTGACGATTACATAAAAATCTTCAAAAAAGACAAACAAGGTTTAAAAGGAATTTTTAAAGTTATTGGTCAAGTGGGTTTAGGAATTATTGTGGGTTCGGTGTTGTATTTTAGTCCAGCAGTTACAGTTCGTGAAAAGTCTGCTACACCAATTACGTTCAACCAAACAGGAAATACAATTTCGCAACCAGCTAAGGAAATTAAAGCCACAACAACCACAATTCCGTTTACAAAAAATAACGAACTAGATTATGCTCAAATACTAAAACCATTTACTGATGATTATCAAAATTGGGCTTGGTTGGTTTTTATTCCAATCGTAATTTTCATTATTACGGCGGTTTCAAATGGAGCTAATTTAACCGACGGAATAGATGGTTTAGCCGCAGGAACATCAGCAATATCCGTGCTTGCACTTGGAATTTTTACATTTATTTCAGGTAATATCATTTTGTCTAATTACTTGAATGTGATGTACATTCCAAATTCAGGTGAAATGACCATTTTTATTGCTTCTTTCGTAGGAGCTTTAATCGGATTTCTTTGGTATAATTCCTATCCAGCATCAGTATTTATGGGTGATACAGGAAGTTTAACTATTGGTGGAATTATTGCGGTTTTAGCAATTTCTGTTAGAAAAGAAATGTTGCTTCCGGTATTATGTGCCATTTTCTTTGCCGAAAGCGCCTCAGTAATTATTCAGGTATCTTATTTCAAATACACCAAAAAACGTTTTGGCGAAGGAAGAAGAATTTTCTTAATGTCGCCATTGCATCATCATTATCAGAAAAAAGGATACCATGAAAGTAAGATTGTAACTCGTTTTTGGATTGTAACCATCTTGTTAGCGATTGTAGCCATTGTAACATTGAAATTGAGATAAGACAATCTTATTTAACTTAATTTTCTTATTGGTTTAAAAAAAAGAAGAATGAAAAGATTAGTGGTTTTAGGTGGAGGCGAAAGTGGCGTTGGAACAGCAATTCTAGGGAAGAAAGAAGGATATGATGTTTTTGTATCCGATTTCGGAAAAATTAAAGACAATTATAAAGACGTTCTTAACAAATATGAAATACAATGGGAAGACGAACAGCATACAGAAGATAAAATTCTTAATGCCGATGTAGTAATGAAAAGCCCGGGAATTCCAGAAAAGGCTCCAATTGTAAAAAAGCTTATCGAAAAAGGAATTCCAGTAATTTCTGAAATTGAATTTGCTAATGACTTTACAAAAGCAATGACCATAGGAATCACAGGTAGTAATGGTAAAACAACCACAACAATGTTGACGTATCATTTGCTAAAAGAAGGCGGATTAAATGTAGGATTAGGTGGCAATATTGGAAAAAGTTTTGCATGGCAAGTAGCCGAAGAACATTATGATTCGTATGTATTAGAATTAAGCAGTTTTCAGTTAGACGGAATCATAAATTACAAGCCACATATTGCCATAATTACTAATATAAGCCCGGATCATTTAGATCGTTACGATTATAAATATGAAAATTATATCGCATCGAAATTTAGAATAACAAGCAATCAAACCGAAGAAGATTATCTCATTTATGATGCAGATGATGAAGCTATCGGAAATTGGTTAAAAAATAATAAAGTAAAAGCACAATTAATTCCATTTTCGATATCAAAAACAATTGAAAACGGAGCATTTTTAAACAACAACACTATGGAAATCAACATCAACCAAGAAGAGTTTTTAATGGAAACAGCTACCATTGCACTTGAAGGAAAACACAACATGAAAAACGCAATGGCAGCAACTTCTGTAGCAAATATTTTACGCATCAGAAAACAAACCATTCGTGAGAGTTTGTCTAATTTTCAAGGAGTTGAACATCGTTTAGAAAAAGTGCTAAAAATTCATAATGTGCAATACATTAACGATAGTAAAGCAACCAATGTAAATGCAACGTACTTTGCTTTAGACAGCATGACAACACCTACGGTTTGGATTGTTGGTGGCGTTGATAAAGGAAATGACTATGATGAATTAATGCCGTTAGTTCACGAAAAAGTAAAAGCAATTATCTGTCTTGGTGTTGATAACAAGAAAATAATTGACGCTTTCGGAAATGTTGTAGATATGATGGTTGAAGTAGATAATATGCACGATGCAGTAAATACAGCAAGACATATCGCAGAAAAAGGCGACACGGTTTTACTATCTCCAGCTTGCGCAAGTTTTGATTTATTTCAAAACTACGAAGACAGAGGAAACCAATTTAAAAGAGAAGTAAGAAATTTATAATATTAGATATTAAATTTTAAATATTAGATATGACAAACGATCAGCTTAAAAATAGAACAAAGAAATTTTCATTATCTATTCTAAATCTTATTGAAAAGATGCCAAACTCAATTTCAACTAGAGTTGTTATTAATCAAATTGCTAAAAGTGCAACTTCTGTTGGAGCAAATTATAGAGCAGTTTGTAGAGCAAGAAGTGATAAAGAATTTATTTCGAAATTAAATATAGTTTTAGAAGAAGCAGATGAAACTCAATTTTGGCTAGAAATAATTGAAGAAATGAAATGGATTAATAAAACAGAATTAGATGTTTTGCAAAAAGAAGCCAATGAATTAGTGGCAATTTTTGTATCAACTCTCAAAACGGTAAACAACAGATTAAATAATAAATAGAAATATTAGACTAAGTTCAAAAATATCTAAAATCTAATATCAAATATCAAATATTAAAATGAAACAACTAATAAGCAGACTTCACGGAGATAAAGTCATTTGGGCATTTGTGGCTCTTTTGGCGTTGTTTTCTTTTATGCCTGTTTTTAGTGCAAGTAGTAATTTGGCTTACATGCGACATGGCTCCGGAAATGCCTTGACCTATTTGCTGAAGCACGCTATTCATATCACCATTGGATTTGTAATAATTTATCAAGTTCACAAAATACCGTATCATTATTTTAGAGGAATTTCACGAATTGCAATGCCAATTGTATGGATTTTATTAGTCTATACTATGGTAAAAGGAACAGTCATTGAAGGAGCAAATGCCAGTCGTTGGATTCAAATTCCATTCATTGGAATATCCTTTCAAACATCAACCTTTGCTGCAATAGTGTTGTATATTTTTGTAGCAAGGTATTTGTCTAAAAAAAGAGAAATTGCACCCAATTTTAAACAATCGCTTCTCGAACTTTGGTTACCTGTATTTATAACAGTTGGATTGATTTTTCCTGCTAATTTTTCTACAGCAGCATTGATTTTTTCAATGGTTATTATGCTAACTTTTATCGGTAAATATCCATTAAAATACATCGGAATCATTCTTGGAACAGGATTGCTTTGCGGATTGTTTTTTATACTAATTGCCAAAAAATTTCCAGATGCTTTTCCTAATCGGGTCGATACTTGGATTAGTCGTATTGATAATTTTACAAGCGATAAGCCTGATGAGGATGATTATCAAATAGAGAAAGCAAAAATTGCCATTGCATCAGGTGAAATATACGGACTCGGACCAGGGAAAAGTGTTCAAAAGAACTTTTTACCGCAATCGTCCTCCGATTTTATTTTTGCCATAATTGTAGAAGAATTTGGTCTTTTCGGAGCAATTACAATAATTTTAATTTATATGTTATTATTGTTCCGATTTGTTGTAGCATCGCACAAAGCCAATTCGCTTTTCGGAAAATTAGTCGTCGTCGGACTCGGTTTTCCAATAATATTTCAAGCATTAATTAATATGGCGGTTGCTGTCGAATTGCTTCCAGTTACAGGTCAAACACTACCATTAATTAGTTCTGGAGGAAGTTCTGTTTGGATGACGTGTATTGCTATCGGAATTATTCTAAGCGTTACCAAAAAAGAAGAAGAAATTGCAAAAGAACTCGAAGAAGCCGAAAGAGAACTTGAAGAGAAGAAAAAAAGAGACGAAGTTCTACAAAGAATCATCGACAGAGAATTGAATGGAGTAGAAGAGGAAGTTGATGAAAATCAAGAAAAGGTTAACCAAATGAAGGCATCGATAAAAGGTAAAATAATGGAGGAAGATTTTTCAATAGAAGAAAATCCAATGCTTGCCATAAAAGGAATACGAAAAAAATAAAATAAGTTAAAAGTTTCTCATTACGATAATACAAATTCGTAACTCGAAACTCGAAACCCGAAAAACATGAGCAAATACAAGTTTATTTTAAGTGGTGGCGGAACAGGTGGACATATCTATCCTGCAATTGCTATTGCAAACGAATTAAAATCGCGTTTTCCAGACGCGGAATTCCTTTTTGTAGGTGCGCAAGATAAAATGGAAATGCAAAAAGTACCTCAATCAGGTTATGCTATTGAAGGACTTTGGATTGCAGGTTTGCAAAGAAAGTTGACGTTACAGAATGCTATGTTTCCATTAAAATTAGTTAATAGTTTATGGAAATCTCGAAAAATAATTAAGAAATTCAAGCCAGATGTTGTCATCGGAACAGGCGGATTTGCTAGTGGTCCATTATTGCAAGCTGCCAATAGTTTGAACATTCCAACAGTTATACAAGAACAAAATTCCTATCCGGGAATTACCAATAAATTATTGAGTAAGAAAGCCAACGCTATTTGTGTGGCTCATGAAAATTTAGAACGATTTTTTCCAAAAGATAAAATGGTATTTACAGGAAATCCTGTACGTCAAGATTTATTAGATGTAGAAAATAAAAGGCAAGAAGGAATTGAATATTTTAAATTGAATCCAAACAAAAAAACACTTTTAGTACTTGGCGGAAGTCTAGGTGCAAGAAGAATAAATCAACTCATTGAAAAAGAATTAGATTATTTTAAATCAAAAGATATTCAAGTGATTTGGCAATGTGGCAAGTTGTATTTTGAAGAATATAAAAAATACGAGGAACTTCCAGCTTCCAACTCCCAACTTCCAACCCATGTAGTTTCATTTATTGACAGAATGGATTTGATTTATGCTGCTGCAGATTTCGTGATTTCTCGCGCTGGAGCTTCGTCAGTTTCGGAATTATGTTTGGTAGGAAAACCAACAATTTTTATTCCATCACCAAACGTAGCCGAAGATCATCAAACAAAAAATGCCAGCGCCATTGTAGATAAAAAAGGAGCAATTCTTCTAAAAGAAAACGAATTGGATGAAAAGTTTGAAACTACATTTTCAGATTTAATTTCAAATGAAAATTTGCAAAAAGAGTTGAGCCAAAACATAAACAAATTAGCCAAGCCTAATGCAACAAAAGATATAGTTGAAGAAATATTAAAATTAGTTTAATGTTTAAAGTACAGGTTGCCAACTTGAAACTTTAAACTTGAAACAAAAAAAACGATATGAACTTAAACCAAATACATAACGTCTATTTCATCGGAATTGGAGGCATCGGAATGAGTGCTTTGGCTCGTTATTTCCAAAATATTGGAAAAAATGTTTCGGGTTACGATAAAACACCAACGATGTTAACCGACGAATTGATTGCCGGCGGAATGAACATTCATTTTGAAGATTCCATTGCTGCAATTCCTTCCGATTATTTTGTAGAAAATACTTTAGTAATTGTTACGCCAGCAGTTCCAGTTTCGCATTCAGAATGGAATTATTTTATTGAAAGAGAGTATGTAATTAAAAAAAGAGCCGAAGTTCTTGGTTTGATAACTAAAGACACCTTCTGTTTTGCAGTGGCAGGAACACACGGAAAAACAACTACATCAAGTATTCTTGGTCATATTATGTATGAAAGTGGAGCCGATGTTACAGCTTTTCTTGGCGGAATTGTAGAAAATTATCATTCTAATTTAATCGGTAGCGGAAAAACAATAACCGTGGTTGAAGCCGATGAGTTTGACCGATCGTTTTTGCATTTGCATCCCAATATTGCTTGCGTAACTTCTATGGATGCAGATCATTTAGATATTTATGGCGATGCTTCTGCCATCGAAGAATCGTTTAGAGAATTTGCAAATAAAGTTCAAGATAAAACCAAAATATTTGTCCCAAAAGGATTGAATTTAGAAGGGTTAACAATAGCCATTAATGACGAAGCAACGTTTAAAGCATTCAATATTCGAATAGAAAATAGCACCTATGTTTTTGACGTTCAAACACCAATAGAAACAATAAAAAACATTGCTTTTGGTTTGCCAGGACATCATAATCTAATGAATGCGCTAATGGCTTTAGCAATGGCAAAAACTTATGGAACTCCAACCGAGTCTATTGTTACTGCTTTAGCAACTTTTAAAGGTGTACAACGAAGATTTTCGTATCAAATAAAATCAGAAAATCGCGTTTATATAGATGATTATGCACATCATCCAACAGAAATTAATGCGGTGCATCAAGCAGTGAGGGAATTGTATCCAAATCAAAAAGTTTTGGCCATTTTTCAACCTCATTTGTTTAGCAGAACCAAAGATTTTGCCGACGATTTTGCTAAAAGTTTATCGCAATTTGACGAAATTTTACTGTTAGATATTTATCCAGCAAGAGAAGTGCCAATGAAAGGAATTACCACTTCTTGGTTAATGTCTAAAATGACAAATGACAATAAAAAATTAGTTTCAAAAGAGGCACTAATTAGTATAATTTTAGAAAGTGATGCGACTGTAATTGTAACGATAGGAGCAGGAGATATTGGCGAATTAGTACCGTCAATTAAAAAAGCTTTAGCTGAATAGCTTCAACTTTAGTCCGATGAACACAAAATATAAAAATTAAAATAATTATGAAATTTCTAAAATGGAACACTATTCGATTAATACTAATGTTTGCATTGGTTGTTTTTCTGTATTCGTTTACGTCAAATAGAAATTCACATCGTAAATTGAAGAAATTAGAAGTAGTTTTTGTTGAAAATAATCACAGTTTTGTTAAACAAGAATCGGTTAATAAATTGTTAATAGAAAATAGTTCAGATGTAAAAGCCATTGAAAAATCGGACTTAAATTTGAACAAATTGGAAAATTCTATCAACAAACATCCAATGATTGAAAAATCAGAAGTTTATGTAAGTGTTGATGGTGTTCTAAAAGCGGAAGTGAAACAAAAAACACCCATAGCAAGAGTGTTTAATGAGGAAGGTTCTTTTTATATTGATTATGAAGGAAACAGAATGTTGCTTTCTAACATAAGTACTGCTCGCGTACCGCTAATTTCGGGGGTTATTGACAACAAAAACAAAAAAAAATTATCCGAAGTTTTGAAGATGATTTACAACGATGAATTTTTGAAAAAAAATATCATTGGCGTGCAAATTTTGCCAGATGCGAGCTTAATGATGACCAACAGGAACTATGATTTTAAAATTGAATTTGGTAAAATGATTAATGAAGAAAAGAAATTTAAAAATTATAAAGCATTTTTTCAGAAAGCAGTTTCAGATACGATGCTAAAAAAATATAAGAAAATAAATTTAAGATATACACACCAAGTTGTTTGCACAAAATAACTTCTAAAAGAGAATCAAGAAAGTAGCGATAGAATAAATATTGTATAGAGCAAATTAGTTGACAATATGGAGAATAGAGAAAACATTGCAGTTGGTTTAGACATTGGAACTACGAAAATCGTAGCAATGATTGGTAAGAAAAACGAATACGGAAAACTTGAAATTTTAGGCATTGGAAAAGCCAAAAGTTTAGGTGTGGCTCGAGGTGTAGTAAATAATATTACTCAAACCATTCAATCCATCCAACAAGCAGTTTTAGAAGCAGAAGAAAACTCCGGATACAAAATTAATGATGTAGTAGTTGGTATCGCTGGTCAACACATTCGCAGTATTCAACACACGGATTATATCAGTAGAAGTAATCCAGAAGAGGTAATTAGCGGAAAAGATATTCAGTTGCTAATTGATCAAGTGAACAAATTAGCCATGTTGCCGGGTGAAGAAATTATTCATGTGTTACCACAAGAATTTAAAATTGACGGACAATCTGAAATTAAAGAACCAATTGGAATGTATGGCGGACGATTGGAAGCAAGTTTTCACGTTGTTGTTGGTCAAGCCGCTTCTATCAGAAATGTGGGAAGGTGCATCCAAAGCTCAGGAATTGAATTATCAGGATTAACGCTAGAACCTTTAGCTTCTGCAGATGCCGTTTTAAGTCAAGAAGAAAAAGAAGCTGGTGTTGCTTTAATCGATATTGGTGGTGGAACTACGGATTTAGCCATTTTTAAAGACGGAATCATTCGTCATACAGCCGTAATTCCTTTTGGAGGAAATGTGATTACAGAAGATATTAAAGAAGGTTGTTCCATCATCGAGAAACAAGCAGAATTATTAAAAGTAAAATTTGGTTCCGCTTGGCCTGGCGAAAATAAAGATAACGAAATTGTTTCCATTCCAGGATTACGCGGTAGAGAACCAAAAGAAATTTCTTTGAAAAACTTATCTAAAATTATTCACGCTCGAGTGGTTGAAATTATTGAGCAAGTTTTTACAGAAATAAAAGTTTACGGACACGAAGATCCAAGAAAGAAATTGATTGCAGGAATTGTTCTTACAGGTGGTGGCGCTCAATTGCAACACATTAAGCAGTTGGTAGAATACATCACAGGAATGGATACTAGAATTGGATATCCAAACGAGCATTTGGCAGGAAATTCTAGCGAAGATATTTCAAGTCCTTTGTTTGCAACAGCAGTTGGATTGGTAATGAATAGTATTGCAAACAATACGCAAAGCGCATATAAATTAGAAGTAAGTCAAGCTATTGCACAACCAAAACCAATTGTTAAACCAATTGTTGAAGAAGTTCAAGAAGTAGCACAACAACAAGAAGAACCAATTGAAAATAAAGTAAAAAAAGTGCCAGAAACTACAGATGGAATCAGAAAATCATTTTTTGATAAGTATGTAGATAAAATCAAAGATTTCTTAGACAACGCAGAATAATAGTTTTCAGTGCTCAGTTGGCAGTGATGAAGCAAAAAAGTTGAAATTTTTTAAAATTAGTGAAATAAATAGAAACATTGAATTCGTGTTAATTCGTGACCCGAGACCAAAGGTTGAACTGACGTAGTAAATTAGTGTTTAAATAACAGAATAAAATCAAACAAAACCAAAATAGTATGATAAGCAACTCAGAATTTGGAAGCATCTCATTTGATTTACCTAAAAATCAATCAAATGTTATTAAAGTTATCGGTGTTGGTGGCGGTGGTAGCAACGCAATCAACCACATGTTTAAACAAGGAATCAAAGGTGTAGATTTCATCGTTTGTAATACAGATTCTCAAGCATTACAAAACAGTCCTGTACCCAATAAAATTCAGTTAGGTGTAAACTTAACCGAAGGTTTAGGAGCAGGAGCAAACCCCGATGTAGGTCAACAATCAGCTATTGAGAGTATCGATGATATCGAAAAAATGTTGGACAGCAATACCAAAATGGTTTTCATCACCGCAGGAATGGGTGGCGGAACCGGTACAGGTGCGGCTCCTGTAATTGCTCAATTGGCAAAAGAAAGAGATATTCTTACTGTTGGAATTGTTACCATTCCGTTTCAATTTGAAGGAAAAGTGCGCCAAGATCAAGCATTAGCTGGTGTTGAAAGATTAAGAAAACATGTAGATTCATTAATTGTTATCAATAATAATAAATTAAGAGAAGTATACGGAAATCTTGGTTTTAAAGCAGGTTTCTCTAAAGCTGACGAAGTTTTAGCCACTGCATCTCGCGGAATTGCCGAAGTAATTACACACCACTACACACAAAATATAGATTTAAAAGATGCTAAAACCGTATTGGCTAATAGCGGAACAGCTATCATGGGTTCTGCCATTGCAAGTGGTGAAAATAGAGCTAAAGAGGCCATCATTTCTGCTTTAGATTCTCCATTATTGAATGACAATAAAATTTCAGGTGCTAAAAACGTATTGTTGCTTATCGTTTCAGGTACTAACGAAATTACTATTGACGAAATCGGAGAAATCAACGATCATATTCAAGCAGAAGCAGGTTTCAATGCCAATATTATTATGGGAGTTGGTGAAGATGAAGCTCATGGAGATGCTATTGCAGTTACCATTATTGCAACAGGTTTTAATGTAGAACAACAAAACGAAATTGTAAATTCTGAAGTAAAAAAAATAATTCATACCTTAGGCGATGAGCAAGCTATTGTTCATGATTTAACCCAAAAACCAGTTGATTTTTTTCAGAACAAGATAGAAACTCCAATTGAAGTTACTACCCAAGTTAAAGAAGAGAGAATTGTGTTCGAATTAATTCAAGACGAAGTAAAACCTGAACCAGTAGTAGCTAAAGTTAACGAAAATGAACTAATAGCTATGAACGAGTTCATCCGAAATTTAGATGTAACTTTTGAGATTGTTTCTCCAATAAAAGACATTGATTTTCAATTTACAATTCCTGTAGTGAATGAACCAATCGTTAGCGAACTAGCAAAGCAAATTAATGTAGTTGAACCAAAAATTGTGGCTAAAGAAGAAGAGCAAATTACATTTTCTTTCGATTTACCAATTGCTAAACCAACTCAAAACACTGTAGAAGATGACAGAATAATATTTGAATTATCTGCCGAAACTAAAGACATTAAAGTCAACGAGCACGTAGAATTTGTTCCTGTAACAGAACTGAATCAAAACGGTGTAATCAAATATTCTCTTGAAGAATATATGGAGATTGAAAATGATTTGTTGAGTTCCAAATCGGCTGCCAAATTAGAAGAGCCTATTGAAGAGTCGTTAAATTTCACGATGAAAGTAGCCGAGCCAGCAAAACCAACTTACGCTATACATTCAAATGATATTTCTCCGATGGAAATGACTATCGAAGAAACATTAAAACTACGTGCAGACGAAAGAAGACGAAAATTAAAAGAGTTTAACTACAAGTTTCACAACAATCCATCGAGAGTTGACGAACTTGAAAGAGAACCGGCTTACAAAAGATTAGGAGTAGATTTAACCGAAAATCAAAATCTAAATAACAATTCAAGAATGTCATTAGGAACCGATAGTAACGACGATATTCAGTTACGTTCAAACAATTCATTCCTACATGATAACGTGGATTAATTCCAAATTAATCTTTAAATCTAACCCGAAAGTTCAATTGAAATTTTGGGTTATTTTTTTTACCTTTGTATGGCTTTTTGGTCCAAATTAATCTTTAAATCTAACCCGAAAGTTCAATTGAAATTTTGGGTTATTTTTTTTACCTTTGTATGGCTTTTTGGAGCGAATGGTTTGCGCATTTTTGCATTCCATGTTCCTGCTTTTCACAGTATCTTTTATTTTGTTGCCTTCGAGTGCATTTCGACAGGCTCAATGTAAGACCTCAGGCAACAAAATAAAAGGATACTTGTTCCAATCAGGGCTAAAGAGCAAACCATTTAAATAAAATCAAAATTCTAAAATCGTTAATCTTAAATCATAAATCAATATGAGTTTGCAATCAAAAATAATGGACGTAATGAAAGATGCCATGCGTTCTAAAGACACCGTGGCATTGGAAGCATTAAGGGCTATCAAATCAGAATTATTGTTAGCACAAACAGCAACAGGTTCAAAAGAAGAAATAGCTGAAGCCGACGAAATCAAAATTTTACAGAAATTGGTTAAAATGAGAAAAGACAGCGCCGAAATTTATAAAACTCAAAACCGTCCAGACTTAGCTGAACCAGAGTTAGCTCAAATTGCTGTTATCGAAAAATTTCTTCCAGCACAACTTTCAGAAGCTGAAGTAGAAACAATCGTTTCTAAAATCATTGCAGAAACCGGAGCATCAGGAATAGCAGCTATGGGAAAAGTTATGGGATTAGCCTCAGCTCAAATTGGCGGACAAGCAGAAGGTAAAACGATTTCTGCTATTGTTAAAAAATTATTAGTTTAATTTATAAGTAATTAGTGAAAAGTGATTAGTGATTAGTAATTAGCTATTCACTTATCACTTATCACTTATCACTTTTTACTAAATTGGCTGCGTAGTTCAACTGGATAGAATATCAGATTTCGGCTCTGAGGGTTGGGGGTTCGAATCCCTTCGCGGTCACTAAACAAAATCATTTGATTATATTATACCTTCTTTTTGCTGGAGTAGCAGCATTTTTTTTCTTTGTTGTTTACTCCATATTCGAAGAAAAATATGGTGTGCTTTTCAATAAACCATTTTACATTCATTTTTATCCAACTATAAAAACATTGAATGCCAATCAATCGTATGTTTTAAACAAGCAATTTGATTATTACAATTCACTTTCTGATAAAAAGAAAAAATACTTCGAACATCGCGTAGCAACTTTCATCAAACGTTATGAATTCATAGGAAAAGAAGATTTTATTATAACCGATGAAGTTCAGGTTTTAATCGCTTCAACTTCTGTAATGTTAACCTTTGGTTTTAGGAAATATTTGTACACCAATATTGATAAAGTAATCGTTTATCCATCGGTTTATTATTCAGAAATTAATAAAGCTTATCACAAAGGTGAGTTTAATCCACGAATGAAGGCTATTGTTTTCTCATGGGAAGATTTTAAAGCGGGTTACGATATTAAAAACGATAATTTGAATCTCGGAATTCATGAATTTGCTCACGTACTTCATCTTCATGGTAGGAACAGCCAAGATACAAGCGCTATAATTTTTTCAAGAATGTATGATAGAATTCGAAAAGAAGTTGATCATCCTGCCAATAGAGAGCGATTAGTCAATTCCAATTATTTTAGAATTTATGCTTTCACCAATCACTTTGAATTTTTAGCGGTTATTATAGAACACTATTTTGAATCACCTCATATATTCAAACAAAAGTTTCCAAAACTTTTCGAAAATGTGAGTAAAATGCTGAATCATAAGCATAATTAATTGAAAGTATTATTACATCCCACAATTATTTTCGTAAAACATTATTATGTCAATTGTCTTGTCTTTACTAATAATATCATTTTCTACTTTTTCAATTAATTGTTTGCAATCAGTAAAGTAGTCACGAACTCTTTTTTTTATTCCTCTTGCGCCAGCACCATATATATAACCAATATTATACGCTGTGTTTTCAGATGTTTTTTTCGCATATGCTTCTCCTGAGTCATAAACCATTCCCATCCCAATTGCGCCACCAGAATGAATAGTTTCTTCTACATAGTACAGGTTAATTTTATTTCCTCTAAAAGCAAGTAAACCTAACTTTTTTTCAGTTTTTTTGTCGTTGAAGTTTGTTTTTACATCAATAACTTCATATTGCAAAGAATCATTTTCTGAGTATATTATAACTTTAGAAATCTCATTTAAGGAGTATTTGGTTTTTGTTTCTTTTGAAATTATTAATAATCTAGACGAAGAATTAGCAAATGTGGGCTTGCGAATTACGAATTCTCCAATTTTTTCACTCCCATCATTAAAGATTACCTTACTTTTTTCTTGTGAAAAACAAAGGAAAAACGGAAACAACAGTATAATAATTTTTTTCATTTTTTAACTAATATTTGTTCTTTAAGTGTACAATATAATTCTTTTTACCAAAAGATATAATTCTTGTTTTAAACTTTTTTCAATTTAATCAACCATTTTTAAAAACAGCTTTTACTGTTTCTTCATAATTTCGAATGCTTTTTGCTTTTCTAATATTTTTTTCAACTTTATGAGGATTGTCAAAAGTAGTAGAAAAATATTCCCACAAATGGTGCATTTTCAATAAAATATGAGTTGCTCCAGATAACGATTCGCTATAACCTTGATACAAGGTTTCGTGAAAATCACTAAACAATTCCATTTTGTTTTTTGGATAATCTAAGGTGTTTTCTTTAATCATATTCGGCAAAAATGGATCCGAAATTAATCCTCTTCCAATCATCCAGTGGTCAATGGTAGGAAACAGTTCTTGCATTTCTCTGAACTTTGTTACTGAAGTAATGTCGCCATTATAATATAATTTGTGTTTGGTAGTATCAATACACTTTTGAAAAGCATCAAGATGAACGCCACCTTTGTAAAGCTGTTTTCCAATGCGAGCATGAATGGCAATATTTTTAATTGGATAGTTGTCAAGAATTGGTAAAACATCCAGAATTTCATCGGTTGTGTCATAACCCAATCGCATTTTCATAGAAACAATAATATCTGATTCCGAGTGAACTTTATTTAGAATAGCATCTATTTTTTCTGATTCTTTTATCAAACCAGAACCCATTCCGCATTTGGTAACCATCGGATAAGGACAACCTAAATTCCAATTTAATTCCTTGTAACCTAACTCCTGAACATAGTTGGAAACAAATAAAAATTCGTCAGCATCGTTAGTGATTACTTGCGGAATTACCTCTAGCGTGTTATTGTTTTCAGGAAGTAAATCACGTTCATAAGATGACTTAATTACAAGTTTTCCGTTCAAACGAATGTAGGGCGAATAGAAAGTATCAATGCCGCCAAAATACTTGTTTTGTGCATTTCTAAAACGAAAGTCGGTAAATCCTTGTAAGGGTGAAGATAATAAGGTGTAACTCATAAAATTTGATGTTGTGCAAACTTAACAATCTTTTTATCAACTATCTGATTTTTGTCATGTTTATATTTTGTGTTAAGTGGTAACTTTAATCCATTATTTTAAAGTTAAATGTCATGAAATCGCCAACAAAAAGTTTGTTGCAAACAAATACCAATAAATAAAAAGGCGATACCATATATGACCGTCACAAAATTAAATTTTACATATATGAAAAAAAATGTACCAGTGTCAACTATAATGACATCAAATGTAATTAAGTTAAATCTAACTGATGATTTAACAAAAGCAGAAAGTTTATTCAAGAAACATCATATCAGACATATTCCTGTTGTTAGCGGAAATCATATTGTTGGAATGTTAAGTTACACCGATTTATTACGTATCTCCTTTGCAGATGCCATTGATGATGACGAATTAGAAGTTGATGTAACCGTTTACAATATGTTTTCTGTAGAGCAAGTTATGGCACGAAATTTAGTAAAAGTTTCGCCTGACACCACCATAAAAGAAGTAGCAGAAATTTTATCGAAACGTGAGTTTCATGCTCTGCCAGTGGTTCTTGACGAACTTTTGGTAGGAATTGTAACCACAACCGATTTAATAAAGTATTTAATTGACCAATATTAAAATTAAATGCTCCAATCGGAGCATTTAATGTTTATGTAACTATTAAGCCTGAAAAAAAAAATTTGATCATGTAGTTCGTCAGTTCGAGTGTTTTCTTAAAAAATGCGATAGCTTTTTTTAAGAAAATGTATCGAGAACACGATAAATTCTGGCTTCTCGATACAATTTAGAATAGTAAAGCTGTCGCATTACTATTCTAAATCACTCGAAGTGACGTTTAAAACGACATTGATTTGCGTAGCTGAATAACAAATTTATCTTGAAGTCATTTTTTTAGTTAATTTTTTTCTATTTTTGGTAACTATAAATCTAAAATTATGAAATCGCCATTAACAACAAGTTTGCGTAAGCAAACACCAATAAATAAAAGGCGATACCATATATTACCACTAACAAATAAATTTTACATATATGAAAATTAAATATTACTTGGTTTTGTTGTTAGTGTTTAGTGGTCAATTTTCAAATGCGAATGGGGTTGAAAACAAAACCATTTGGTCTTCATCGTATTTAGAAAAAGTGAATGATCCAGTTATGCCACAATTGCCTAATATAGAAATGTGTGATGACAATAACGATGGCATTACTTCTTTTAATCTAAATACTCAAACCCCAATTATTTTAGCATCTCAATCAACTGCAGCTTCCAATTATTCTGTTAGTTATCATCTCACGGATACAGATGCATTTACAGGTGCTCTTCCAATCTCTAATACAAGTTCATATATCAATTTATCTAATCCACAAACTATATATGCTCGAGTTCAAAATAATACTACTTCACAATTTGAAGTTGGTAGTTTTCAGTTAATTGTAAATCCACAATTAGTTATTACAGCTCCAACTTTATTCAGTGTTTGTGATAATGATTCACAACCAAATGATTCATTTACAACATTTAATTTATTAGCATTTATTTCACCTCACATACCTTCATCTGGATATACAATTTCTTTTTATTTAGACGCTAGTTGTACAGTTAATATAAGCAATCCAAGTTCGTATATCAATTTCTCTAATCCACAAACAATTTTTTATACAGTCACAAATAATTCAA
>JAIFLT010000088.1 GCA_020048955.1 Flavobacterium sp. | reverse complement strand
CAAATTCAGAAAAAACTCGAAAATCACGATAAAAATATTGAGTTGGTTTTTAGTTATTTGGATGAATTGACAGAAAAAAAAGAAGAAGTTAAACCAAGAACTAAAATTGGTTATAAAAAATAGTTCTTTAAAGACGCAAATTGCGACCTTAATGAAATCGAAAAAATTAACAGATACTGAAACAAGTTCAGCATTATTATGAAAATAACCCTAATTGCAGGAGCAAGACCTAATTTTATAAAAATTGCACCTATTATAAAAGCGATTGAAAAACAGCAATCTAAAGGAAAAAACATTTCTTATAGATTAGTTCACACAGGTCAACATTATGATAAAAATTTGAGTGCTACTTTTTTTGAGGAGTTGAATATTCCGCATCCAAATGCTAATTTGGAAGTAAAAAGTGGTTCGCAAGCCGAACAAACTGCTGCCATTATGGTTGCTTTTGAGAAAGAATTAACTCAAAATCCTTGTGACTTGGTTTTGGTAGTGGGCGATGTCAATTCGACTATGGCTTGTGCTATTGTAGCTAAAAAAATGAATATAAAAGTGGCTCATGTTGAAGCCGGAATTCGCTCTGGAGATATAACCATGCCCGAGGAAATTAATAGAATTGTTACCGATAGTATTACCGATTATTTCTTTACAACCTCAGCATCTGCCTCTAAAAATTTATTGAAAAATGGTGTTCCATCAGAAAATGTTCATTTTGTTGGAAATGTAATGATTGATACTTTATATCAAAATTTAAATCGAATTTCGGCTCCGAGTTTTTGGGATGAATTCGAATTAGAAACAGGTAATTATATCATTTTAACCTTGCACCGTCCCTCTAATGTTGATGAAGAACAATCGTTAATCAATTTATTAGAAGGAATTGATAAAATGGTAGGCACTAAAAAAATAATTTTCCCCATTCATCCGCGAACGAGCGCCATATTGGGTGAAACCAATTTGAATTTAAAAAACATATTGTTTGTAGAACCACAAGGTTATTTGAATTTTATGTATTTAATAAAAAATAGTTTTGCAGTGATTACCGATTCTGGTGGGATTTCTGAAGAAACAACCGTATTAGGAATACCCTGTTTTACGATGCGAACCACCACAGAAAGACCAGAAACGATTGATATTGGAACCAATAATTTAGTTGGAATTTCAATAGATAATCTAGAAAAAGTTTATAAAGAAATTACAGATACTAATGAAAATCAGCATAAAGGAATACCTGAGCTATGGGACGGAAAAGCTTCAGAAAGAATCGTTGATGTTTTGTTAGCCACGAATTTCACAAATTAGGACGAATGTTACTATTGAGCTACGCAAATCAATGTCGTTTTAAACGTCAGTTCGAGTGCTTTAGAACATTAATGCGACAGTTTTACTGTTCTAAATTGTATCGAGAAGCCAGAATTTATCGAGTTCTCGATACAATTTCTTAAAAAAAGCTATCGCATTTTTTAAGAAAACACTCGAACTGACGAACTACGTAATCAATTTTTTTGCCAGGCTGAATAGTTAAGCATGATTTATAACTAGTAAAATTTCACCAAGAATTAGAATTTAAGAAGAATTAAGCACTGATTTCACTATAGCATTAATTAATACTTATGGGAGTTTTGAAAATTTGTATACTAATTAAGCATTCCGAATTAGTGTAATTTGTGGCAGAAAATTATAGTAAAAACAAGTTCAAGATGCTGAAACAAGTTCAGCAGATACTGAAATAAATTCAGCATAAATGAAAGAAATACTAATCATATCTAATTATTATCCGCCAGAAAAAGGCGCCGCTGCCAATAGAATTGAGCAGTTGGCGTTGAAATTGTATCAAAACAATTATAAAGTTTCTGTTGTTTGTCCGCTGGGGAATTATCCAAAAGGGGAATTGTTTCAGGAATATAAAGGCAAATTTTCGGTTACTGAAAATCGTAATAATATCATTGTAAAACGTCTTTGGATTTACCCGAGTGTGAGCAAAAATTTGGTTGTTAGAATTATTTCTGTTTTGTCATTTTCACTGAGTTTGTTTTTCTATTTATTGTTTAAAAAAACACCCAAAAAAGTAGTGGTTCAATCGCCACCATTGTTACTTTCTTTTATTTCAGTATTTATTTTATCGTTAAAGAATAAAAAGATAATTCTCAATATTTCAGACCTTTGGCCCTTAGCTGCAATTGAGTTAAAAGCGTTGAAAGAAAACTCCTTTTCACATAAATTCTCCTTGTTTTTAGAACGACTCATATATAAAAAAGCGACAATAATTATTGGTCAATCTAACGAAATTATCGCGCACGTAAAATCATTATTTCCGAATAAAAAATGTTATTTATATCGCAATTTTCCAGATCATAAAGTTGACCATTTTGATTTGATATTTGAAGAAAGTCAGCCTATAAAAATATTTTATGCTGGACTTTTAGGCGTTGCTCAAGGCGTTTTAGAAATGTGTGAAAAAATAGACTTTAAATCCTTACAGAATGACAAAGTAGAATTACATATCTTTGGTGATGGCGCTGAAAAAAATCAAATTGAAGCTTTACTATCTTCTGAAAAAGGCAAAAACATCTTCTTTCATGGCATGATGGAACGCGGTGAATTGCATGAAAAACTTAAAACATTTGATGTTGCCATTGTTCCATTAAAAGTTAGAATTTATGGTTCGGTTCCTTCTAAGATTTTTGAATATGGAGCACTTGGATTTCCTATTTTATATTTTGGTGGTGGTGAAGGTGAAACTATTGTTGAAGAAAACAATATGGGTTGGATTGCGACTGTAGAAAATTATAATGAATTAAATAACAAAATACAATTAATTTCAAAAATGAGTACGTTGGAATTATTTAAAATGAAAGAAAGAATTTTCAAGGAAAGTCAAATCCATTTTAATTTAGATAATCAAATAAATTATTTAATTGAAAAAGAGGTGTTTTAATACGCTTTATCTTCGCCTTTAAAAATGTTGACTACCGTTTGAATAATAATTTTTATATCCATTACGATAGACCAATTTTCTATGTAAAAAACATCAAATTTGATACGGTTTATCATATCTTCATCGGTTTCAATTTCGCCACGATATCCTTTTACTTGAGCAAGTCCTGTTATTCCTGGTTTTACATAATGACGCACCATATATTTCTTTACTTTACTTGCATACGATTTATTCTGTGACCACAAATGAGGTCTTGGTCCAACGACTGACATATCGCCAAGCAAAACATTAAAAAATTGAGGTAATTCATCAATACTTGTTTTACGCATAAATTTTCCCATTTTGGTAACTCTTGGGTCGTTTTTAGATGCTTCTTTTTCGGTGGTTTCATTTACCTGCATGGAGCGAAATTTGTAGCAAAAAAATTCGTTTTCATCTAATCCAGGACGACCTTGTTTGAAGAAAATGGGACCTCTAGATTCTAATTTAATTAAAATTGCAATTAAAGGCATTAGCCATGAAAGGATGAGAACGATAACCAAAAAAGAAAAAACAATATCAAAAATTCTTTTAATTCCTTTTATTGTTGGGTTGTGAAGTTGGGTTTTTTGAAGCGATAAAACTGGAAAAAGCTCATAATAGTCAATTTTCATGTTTTTAGAGAATATCTCTTTTGTATCTGGAATGAATTTTATTGTTTTATTATTTTCATCGGCAAACTCAACCAAATCTTTGAGTTTTTCATTTGAAATTTCATTTAAAGAACAATAAATTTCATCTATTTTTTGATCTATAACAAAACTTTTGATATCTTCTACTCTACCTTTTACCTCGGGGTTTTGTTTTTTATCTGAAAAATAGCCTTGAAAACGATATCCATAATCCAATCGATTATCAAAAACTTCTTTAAGACGAATTGCTTCTTGGGTGTATCCTATTATAATTGCATTTCTGAAATTATTTTTTGTAGTAATTCTGTATTTTTTTAGATAGAAAAACAAGAAGTATTTAATTCCGGCAATTATAGCAAAACTAATAAACATCATAATTGCAATTGCTTTTCCGCTGAAAATTACGGTTTTAGCAAAAGGAAAAAAGGCAATTACCACCAATAAAAACAAACTAAATTGTTTAAATATTTTAGTGATAATTTCTACTGGAGTTGTAAACCTATATACTTCATAGAATTTTACTAAAAAGGCAATGAATATCCAGGCAAGTGTTTGATAGACATTATAAAATACCACATTAAGGTTTAATTCTCTAAAGAAATATAAACTTAATATGGTAATGACCAAAATATCAATTATGATACTTATTGGTCTAATATATTTAGAATACCTACCTGTTTGCTGTGCAACCATATTTTAATGGATGTAACCTTTAAAATCTTTGTGTTCTTCTTTTAATAATTCTTCAGAGGATAAAGATTTGAAATAATCATAGGTTAATTTCATGCCTTCTTCTCTGTTTACTTTAGCTTCCCAACCCAAAATTTCTTTGGCTTTGGTGGTGTCTGGCTGACGTTGAAGAGGGTCATTAATTGGAAGCGGATGATAGACTACTTTTTGATTAGTCCCTGTTAGTTTTATAATCTCATCGGCAAAATCTTTAATTGTAATTTCATCTGGATTACCAATGTTTACAGGATATATATAATCAGAATGTAAAAGTCTAAAAATTCCTTCTACTTGATCGGTTACATAGCAAAAAGAGCGTGTTTGACTTCCGTCGCCAAAAATGGTTAAATCTTCGCCACGTAATGCTTGTCCGATAAAAGCTGGAATTACTCGTCCGTCATTTAGTCGCATTCTTGGTCCGTAGGTATTAAAAATTCTAACGATTCTTGTTTCCACACCATGAAAAGTATGGTAAGCCATTGTTATTGATTCTTGAAAGCGTTTTGCCTCATCATAAACACCTCTTGGACCAATAGTGTTTACATTTCCATAATATTCTTCTGTTTGTGGATGGATTAAAGGATCGCCATATATTTCTGATGTTGATGCAATAAGTATTCTGGCTTTTTTTACTCTCGCTAATCCTAATAGATTATGCGTTCCGAGAGAACCTACTTTTAAGGTTTGTATCGGAATTTTTAAATAATCTATGGGAGATGCCGGAGATGCAAAATGAAGAATATAATCTAATTTTCCGGGAACATGAACAAATTTTGTTACATCGTGATGATAAAATTCAAAGTTTTCTAGTTTGAATAAATGTTCAATGTTTTTTAAATCTCCTGTAATCAGGTTATCCATTCCTATAACAAAGTATCCTTCTTTGATAAAACGATCGCAAAGATGTGATCCTAAAAAACCTGCCGCTCCTGTTATTAATATTCTTTTCATAATTTTGTTTCTATAGTAATGGTTTCTTTGTGGTTTGTTGAATTGTAAATACAAAATAATAATGTAAAAAAGACAACGCCTCTTTGTCTGCTAAGAAAAGATTCTGTCAAAAATAAACTTATCATTAGAACTGCAAAAGAAAAATGCATAAAATCTTTGTTATTTATTGCTTTTTTTAATGTTTGAAACAGCATAATGACTAAAAGTAGCAATCCCACTACGCCAATTTCGGCAAAAAACTGTATGTATTGATTGTGAAAGTTAAAGGTTCCATACCCATGATGTAGCTTATATTTCTTTTCTTTTTCTACTAATTTAATTTCGGAAGCATTCAAGCCAAATCCTTGAATAAATAAATTTTCTTCTTTTAAAAGTTCCAAAAACATTCTTGCTTGATAAACTCTTAAAGCAGTTCCAGGAAAGTAATCATTTGGAGAAAACGTTTCATTGTTCCATGCTTCATAGATACTAATGTTGTGCACGCCGTTTTGCAAAGTTGCTGAAACATCTGTGCTTATATTATTTGGTGCATTGTTTCTAAACTCTTCTTGAAAACGTTGTTTAATTTTGCCTAAAGACAGTCCTACAGCAATAATACCTGCAAAAATTATAAGATTTCTTAGTCTGATTTTGCAAGATGCTTTTGAATAGTAGAAAAAGTAAACTAAAATCAAAACAACAACAACTAGAATTATATTTTTGGAAGAAAGTAACATAATAAATCCTGCGAGAAGTAATGAGAGTACTATATCAATTTTATATTTAATTTCTTTTGTGAAAAAATAAAAAAAAGCTACCGCAACAAAAACAGAAACATGAATTGCATTTAATAATTTCGGTACTAATCCATAATCATCATTGTTTTCTCCATGGTAGAAAAAGCAACGTGTGTCTTGATTTATTGAATATCTAATTATTGCTCTGAAAAAGAAAAAAACTACAAGTAATACCATTGAAAAGCTATAATATTTCAAAAGTTTTTCTTTTTCTATTTTAGAAATTTGCACATTCATGAATACCAATGGCAGTAGTAGTAACGTAATTCCTTTTGGAATGGCTTTTAAAGTTTCGTGTTTATCAATACTCCAAAAATAGGATACAGACATCCATAAAAACAATAGTATTGGAAAGAAAAAAAGTAAATTTTTATTAAAATTGGTCTTATTGAAATTTATAAGAACCGATAAAATTAATAGTATTAATGCAATATTGTTTACCGCTAATGAAAATGGAATAGTAACAAGTAATACTAAAATGAAAATAAAAGAAGTGTTCTTATTGCTTTCGTGTTTTATGTCTTGAATAACACTCTTCAAAAAGTTGTAAATATTGACCATTTATTTTCTCCCAATTAAAATCTTTAATTATTGCTTGATAGTTATTTTGAACTTTCTGCAAGTTATCACTTTTTTTGACAGCTTCTAAAATATTTTTCACCTCTAAAGGATTAGAAAAGTAGATTCCGTTATCTTTTAAAATTCCTTTATTGAAATCGTTATTATGAGCAATAACGAGTGCTTGTGATGCCATAGCTTCTAAAAGTGATGGATTGGTTCCGCCAACAGAATGACCATGAAAATATAATTTAGAAAAATAACGAAGATTATTTAAATGCTCCAGATTATAAATTCCTCCTAGAAATTTAATATTATCATGACTTTTAAATTTGTTTTTTAGGTATTCTCCATATTTTGTTTCGTGTTTTCCTATGACCAAAATTGGTGTTTTATCGTTTGATTGTGCTACACCTTCTAGAACCATATCAAGATTGTTTTCAGGTTCAAAACGTGCCATAATCATGTTGAACTTTTCTTTTTCAAGATGGTATTCTTTTAAAAACTCTTCATTTGGTGAATCAAATGGATAAGCGCCATAGGCAATATAGGTTGATTCTTTTTTGTATTTTTCTTTTAAAAATTTTTCAATTCCAATTGAATCGGATACTAAATAATCACTTGAAATTGCTGCCAATCTTTCGGCAAATTTTAAAAATTGTTGCACTGGCTTAGAATATTTAGTTCTTTTCCACTCTAAACCATCCATATTTGTGATAATGATTGGCTTTTTTGGAAGAAGAAAAAACCAAATAGAATTGCTTGTATAACCTAATTGAAGAATAATATCAAAATCTCGTTTTCGAGAATCCATGATGCAATTGTAGTCATAAATAAACTGACCGAAAGTTCCATATTTATACTCTGGATCATGTTGATGAATGATGTTTACACCATGAAAGGTTTTTTCTTGAAATTTATGGTTGTGAGAGTTGTAGCAATATACTTCATGTCCTTTTTCTACAAGATACACCGAAAAAAATTCAGCAAATTGTTCAAAACCTCCGTAATGATTTGGAATTCCACGAGTTCCGAGAATGGCAATTTTCATGAAGTGATTTCTTTTTCTGAGGGCAAAAATAAGGAAAATTAGTAATGTTTTAAAAAATTATAAAAACTACTGTTTTACTATTAATGAGAATCAAGGGTTGTAATAAAATACTATTATTCTTGGGTTTAGACCTTATAGGTTTTAAAAACCTGTTAGGTATTGTGTTGATAATTATAAAGTTATAAATTCAACTCTTGATTCGCATTATTAATTCATATCCCTTCAAGGTTTCTTGAGCTGTTTTTTCCCAAATATAATCCGTAAGTATTTTTTCCTTTAATTTTGGATTAAATGGTGAACTGTATGCTTTATCTATTGCTCTTTTAATTGAATCTACATCGTCTGGTTCACAATAAAATGCATAATTTTCAAAATAGTCATAGGTATCTCCTTTTTTAGTAACAACTATATTGCATCCCATTGCGGCAGCTTCTAAAGATGATAATCCTGGTGTTTCCATCCAACTTGCTAATACATGTACTTTAGCAACATTGTATAAATCTCGTAAATCATCGTGAGAAATTGCACCTAAAAAAGTTACGTTGTCTCCAGCTTCTTTTGATTCTTTACCTACTAGAACTAACTTATAATTAGTTCCTTTGACTGCTTTTACTAAATTTAATGTTGATTTCCTTCCTTCTATTCTGGCGGCACAAAGAATACAATCTTTGAATTCTGAATATTTATTTGGCTTTTTTGTATCACTATCTGTAAAAACAGATTTATCAATTGCGTTTGGAATGGAAACAAAATTGTAGTTTTTAAGATTAAATTCAGTTGCAACTCTATTCATTTCTGAAACTGAATTAGGCAAAAAAACAGAAGTGTTATCAACAATTTCTTTCATTAAGCCATAATATCCTTTATAAGTCATTTTAAAAACACCTTTATGAAAACGTTTTTCAAAATAGTGTTTTATTAATGTTTTCAAATAATTTATTTGATATGGAGAAAGAAATTTGGCTACTTTTTGAAAAACACCACCTCTAGCTTTTTTTTCAAATTCTGTGTAAAGACCATAAATTGTTGATAAAGCAATTTTTTTATTTTGCTTTTTAGCATTTATCATTTGACGATAAATGTCTTGTGGTTCCATTAAGTTAAACAAATGAACTAAATCATAATCTTTTAAGTCTGGTTCAAATTCTAATGAAACGTCAACGGTTACACCTAGTTTTTCAAGAAATTCCTTAGTTTTTAACATTTGAACCATGTCGCCACCTGGAGCATCAAATAAATTGGTTCGAGATTGAAAAAGCACTTTCATTTTAGCAAATTAAGAGTTGCAAATATAGTTTTTATTAGTAGTTTTACACTTCTTAAAATTAGGATTATTCTAATAATGAAAAAAATACTATTCCTTTTTGGCACTCGACCAGAGGCTATAAAAATGGCTCCGCTAATTCAATGTTTTTCTAATGATAAATTATTTGATGTAAAAGTTGCTGTTACTGCTCAACATAGAGAAATGTTAGATCAAGTTTTGCATTTTTTTAATATTAATGTTGATTATGATTTGAACATCATGAAGCCTAATCAAACTCTTCATCAGTTAACGGCCGATTTGATTTCAAGAATAACAGATGAAGTTTTATTAAAAGAGCATTTTGATTATGTTTTTGTTCAAGGCGATACAACAACAGTTTTGGCATCGTCTATTGCTGCTTTTTATCAAAAAATTAAAATTGTTCACATTGAGGCCGGATTAAGAAGTAATGATATTCACTCGCCTTTTCCAGAAGAAATGAATAGGGTTTTGACTTCAAAATTAGCTTCTTTTCACTTTTGCCCAACAAATAATTCTAAAGAAAGTTTAATAAAAGAAAATATTGATAAAAATGTTTTCGTCGTTGGGAATACTGTTATAGACGCTTTGCTTTTAGGATTAGAGAAAGTAAAAATGATAGAAAATCAATTTGTTGAGAAATATAATTTTATTGATTTTTCAAAAAAGATACTATTAGTTACCTGTCATCGAAGAGAAAATTTTGGAAAACCGTTTGAAGATATTTGTGAAGCTTTACTTGAAATTTCTTCAGCATATTCAGATACCGTTGAAATTGTATATCCTGTTCACCTTAACCCTAATGTTAAGGATATTGCTTATAAAAAACTAATTGCTAAAAACATAAAATTAATTTCACCTCTTGACTATCCTGATCTTATATGGATGATGAGCAAAAGTACTATAATACTGACAGATTCTGGTGGAATTCAAGAAGAAGCTCCAAGTTTAGGGAAGCCTGTTTTGGTTTTAAGATCTGTAACCGAGAGAATGGAGGGTGTTGATGCAGGCACCGCAATTTTAGTAGGTTCAGACAAAGAAAAAATTGTTTTAGAAACAAAGAAATTATTAGAAAATAATGATTATTATAGTTCCATTTCAAAAACAACAAATCCTTATGGTGATGGAACTACGAGTGAGAAGATAAAGCAGACTTTGTTGATGAATTAATTTTATCTTTAAAAAACAATAATGCTCCAAGAATAAAAATAATTATATCTCTAGAATTATATATTCCTGAAATGGTTAGCGTTGTAAAAAAATATAAAATTCCGATTGAAGAAATAAAAACAGTTGCGTAATTAGAGTTCTTATATATTACTTTATATAAAGAAATTAAAAAGCTTAAATAAATTAATAAACCAATAATTCCTGTTTTATAAAAAACATAAGCAAATCCGTTGTGAAGCTCAGAAATAAATTTCATGCCTTTATTTTCGCCTGTAAGTGGTGCTTCAAACTTTAGATTGACTAAAGAACCATATCCTGTGCCTAAAATAAAACTACTTGGATATTCTGTCATTAAATTGAAAGCTCTTTTTGCTTCATATCCACGCCAGTGATCCCATAAATCTTTATGGTTTTCTCTATCTATTCTTGTTTTAAAAATTTCTTCGGGAGCAATTTTTACTTTAAATAAAAATGCTTCTAATCCTGGTTTACTTCTATCTATTTTTATGCTATGTAAAAAAATATAAAACCCAATGATAGCTAATAAAAATAGTGCCATTACTTTTATTCCTTTGGTGGTTATTTTGGTATATCCATTGATTGATAATAAAAGTAATATTGCTAAAACCATCATTGTCCTGGATAAATACAAAATACACGATAATAAAAGAACCCAAAAAACTATTCTATAATTTAGTTTGTTACTAAATAGATTTTCATTGGTTAATTTTTTATAAAAAGTCAAGAAGAAAAACGAAAACAACTCTAAATAATTGTCTCTGCCATATTCTCTAATTTCAGAAACTGTAGTAGTCCTACTAAATCCAAAAACAATTATAAAATGTATTATTGCAGAAATAAATCCAACTAAAACAATTGTTTTAGTAAATGTCTTTAAATTATCAATCTTTTTATAAAACAAATACCCAATAAGTAAACCTGTTATTGGTTTTAAAAAATGTGAAATGTCTTTTATTATATTAAACATTTTGAAGTTGTTGATAATTGCTCCTATAAACCCAATAAAAAAAAGAAGGAAAAGTGGTGTAATAATTTTATAAAACTCAATATTTACTTTTACTTTTTCATAATAGAAAAATAGTGCTAATAAAAATAATTGTATAATTAAATTTAACTTAAATGATGGTAAGTATAACTGCAATAAAATTGCAATTACAAACAAGCCGCTATAAAATTTAGTGGAATTTATTTTCATTTAGGTTTTTTGAGAATTCAAAATTAATCTAAATTAAGAGATGATTTTATTTTTTTTACTAACTTATTTATTTTCAAAGCTGCCGATACCTTTAGTTTTTCAAATCCATTAAAGTGTTTGGAAATATATAGTTCATAGCCTTTGATTAGCATTGGGTTTTTTGACTTTGTAAAGCCTACAAAATGCATATAACTATAGTTTGGTAAAAACACTCTTGTTAGTCCTTTATTTGCAATCTTTTTACAAAAATCTACGTCTTCCACATACATAAAATAATCTTCATCAAATCCGTTTATTTCATTATAAAGTAATCTAGTTAGAACTAAAAAAGAGCCTCCTAGCCAATCTACATTATAACTTGATTTTGAAAAATTTCCAATAACAAATTCTTCATCTATTTGGAGAAGTTTCTTCATCAAAAACATATTGTTGAAATTAGGGAAAACTCCTGCAGCAGGAATGTATTGCTTGTTCTTGTTTAACATGTTAATACCAATTACTCCAACGTTTTCTTCCTTTTTTAAATAGTTTAATACCGGTAATAGATTGTCTAATACAATAGTGTCAATATTAATTAATAATAAAAATTCGCCTTTTGCATATTTGACTGCTTCATTATTTCCTTTTCCAAAACCGTAATTTGTTTTTGACTCAATTAGTATTACTTGAGGATAATTTTCTTTAAGAATCAAACAACTATTATCTGAAGAATTATTGTCAAGAAGGATTATTTCAAATGAAATTCCTTCAAGTTTATTGTATAAAGAATCAAGGCAATCTTTAAAATAAATTTGCCCGTTATAATTAACAATTATAACTGATAACTCAACTTTCATTTAAAAAAAAGTAAAAAATCCTAATTTCTTTTTAATATAAATATTACAAATTAGATTCATTAAGACTGATGAAATTGAACTTGCAATTGCAGCTCCTACTATATTATATTTTGGTATTAAAATAAAGCAAAGTAGCATATTTATTACTAAACAAATAAAATTTATTCTTAAAAGTGTGTTTTGATTGTTTGACATGTTCAAAATTTGATCAACATTTCCTGATATTGCACTAAAAAAAGA
>JAIFLT010000130.1 GCA_020048955.1 Flavobacterium sp. | reverse complement strand
AGAGCTTCAGGCACCAATGACAAAGCAGGTTCCATGCAAAATTTATTGCGTTGGGTTTCGCCAAGAACAATTAAAGAAACTTTTGTAACTCCAGAAGATTACAGATATCCGTTTTTGGGAGAATAGTTTTAAGGTTCGAAGTAGTATACACGAAATATAAAGTAAAAAAATAAAAGCTCCTACAGAAATGTTTGAGCTTTTTTTACTTGTCTGATTACTAAATTTTTGTATCTTCGAAATTCAAAACTAACAAACTATGAAGTCAAAAATTACTTTATTATTTATTTTTCTTGTTTCAATATTTGGCTATAGCCAAGATAAGACTTATGATTTATTGAAAGAAAGAACCGAAACTAAAATCTTACACAATAGCGTTTTTGACTTATCAAAAGCAGCAACAATTGGTTCTAAACCCATTGATGCCAATACGTTCCATCAATTTTATCACGAAATTCAGAGAGCTGATTTTTTACAACGCTTACCAAAATATGAAGTTTTAAAAAACGAAGCCAACTTTGGAAAAGCAACGAAACAAGTTCCTTTAGCAATTTTAATCACCGACTACGAAACCCTAAAAAGTGCTTCCATTGATAATGGCGATGTTTTTCTGCAAAACAATCAATATGTTGTTAAACCAAATGTTCTTGATGCTTTTGAAAAACATACTGCCAATATACTATCGCCTTTATTAAGCAAAACAAATAGTAACACATTTATACTTAAAGAAGATTTTATTTTAAATGCTACCCATAAAAAAATACTTTCTGTTGAACTAAAACCAGAAGATTCTAATTGGATAAAAATCAATTTTGGCAAACCTTTCCAACTTTATTTCAAAGAAACTGGCAAACAATTAGTTGATTATAAAATTGAATTTACTGATGGAAGCAAAGTGCAACATTCATTTGAAATTGAAATTGCATCTATTGAAAATCTTCAAGAAAAAAACAATGAAACTCAATCGCCAAATGTAGTTTTACCTATTACCTCAACCATTGCTTATCAAGGTTACAGCGAAACTGCACCGTATTTTGGACAAGGTGAATATGAGCTTTTTATGGATACTACAACTGGCATTCTAGACAAACCTATTTTTTTAGTAGATGGTTTTGATCCGGGAGATTCAAGAAACAGTGCCACAATTTATCAATCTTTAAATTATGGAACCGGTCAAAATTTAGCTAGCGATTTAAGAGCCCAAGGATTTGATATAATTATTCTAAATTTTCCAGTTTATACCAGAACAGGAACCACAACAGTGGTTGATGGTGGTGTTGATTACATTCAACGAAATGCCATGATCTTGGTTGAATTGATAAACCAAATTAATGCACAAAAAGTGGGTAACGAACAGAATGTGGTGATTGGTCCAAGTATGGGTGGATTGATATCGCGTTATGCGCTTCGTTATATGGAAATGAATAGTTTAACACATCAAACAAGATTGTATATTTCTTTTGATTCACCTCATTTGGGTGCAAATGTTCCTATTGGATTTCAGCATTTATTTAATTATATGGCTTATGGACCGCTTGGAAGTACCGCAGTTCAACCGGTGGTTGATGGATTAATAAAAAGTCCGGCTGCTAAGCAAATGTTAATCGATCATTTTGAAGGACATCTGCAATCAGGTAGTGTTTTTGAATTTAACACCGCTGCAAATACTTTACTTCCAACCGGAGCACCTAATTTTAGAAATGCCTTTCAAACCGAACTCAACACTATGGGATTTCCTGTTAACACGAGAAATATTTCTATTTCAAATGGTGCTGGAAATGGCGCTATGAATTACGCTCCAGATTTTGAGGCAATGAATCATACTTTTAATGTAACTTCAAGCCAACGAGCCATCATTAATTTACGTTTTACACCAGCAGCTAACCAAACCAATCAAGTAAGCCGTTTTAGAGGACAACAATTTTTTATTTTTACTTGGATAACCGGTTATGAAAGTGCTGCAAATTCAAAATCTCCAACTTATACGGATGGTTTAGACGCTGCACCAGGAGGACGATTTGACATGGCTGGCTTTCAAGCCGGAGCTGGAACAGATGCTTTACTTACAGAGTTTTTTGACAATCTTTTGGTTGACTACTTTTGTTTTATTCCGGCATGGAGTTCCATGGCAGTTTCTAACTCAACGAACCTTTATGCACCAATAAATAGTAGTTCTACTACCCCATTTGCTGCCTATTCAATTCCTACTGTAAATGAAAATCACGTAACATTAAATTCGCAAAACATAGCATTTGCATTAACAGAAATTCTAAATCCAGTTTTGGCTAATAATGAAATTTTGGCTTTGCATAGTCTTTGGATTCAAAATCCGATTCAAAATAGTTTACAAATTAACTCAAACTATACTATAGAAAATGCCTCAATAGTTGTGAAAGACCTACTTGGAAAAACTATAATAGAAATTACTAATCAAACTATTAATGGGCTACTTGAAATCCCTGTTTCACTATCAAGTGGTATTTACTTAGTAACATTAAAAAATAGTCAAGGAAGTGTTACTAAAAAAATAATAAAAGGGTAAAAACTAAAGAGGGTGTCCAAAAAGTCAAAAAAATGTAATTTTTACAAATTTAAACAATTGATTTTCAATGATTTACAAATTAAAAAATCTTGAAAATTAGACTTTTAGGACACCCTCTTTTATAGCAAGGGTAAATGCACTACTTTCTTAGTTTCAAAAAATTCATCAGAAAAATAATTGGATAAATTGTATTCGGTTGCTTTTGGAAAATCTTTCAACTCTTCAGACAAATCGCCACCTTTTAAGTATAAAATTCCGTTTTCTAAATTGTGTTTCGATTTGGTTTTTATTTTTCCTTTTACCCAACTTACAAAATCGGGCATATTGGTAACAGCGCGACTAACTATAAAATCAAAATCATGTGTAACGATTTCGGCTCTTTTTTGTTCGGCTTTTATATTTTTTAATCCTAATGCTTTGATAATTTCATTAACTACTTTTATTTTTTTGGCAATAATATCAATGGCATAAAAATTAACCTCAGGAAATAAAATTGCTAAAGGAATTGCAGGAAAACCTCCACCAGTTCCAACATCCATAATTTTAGAACCCGATTTGAATTCTAAAATCTTAGCAATTCCTAGCGAATGTAAAACATGACGTGAGTATAATTCGTCAATATCTTTTCTCGAAATTACATTGATTTTGGCATTCCAATCTTCATACAAACTTTGCAACTTTTGAAATTGTTGTATCTGATTATCAGTTAGATTTGGAAATTGTATTAGAATTTCTTCCATAAATTCAATTTTCGACAAAAATAATCATTTTGGTTAATAATTATGATTTGTTTTTACTTCTAAAAAAAATATAATATTTACCTTTGAGCAAATTATTAGAATTCCAAATTTATGAATACCACAACACCTGTCTTTTCTAAAAATGACAATCTTAAATTTTTTAGAACCCTCAATAAAAGAGTAAACGATTATTTTAAAGAAAACAACATTGATAAAACCGGTAATTGGAAATTACATCTAAAAACGGTTGTAATGTTTACCATTTTCTTAACGCCTTATTTCTTTCTTCTAGCTATGGAAATGCCTTTTTGGGCTTATCTATTACTTAACGTAGTAATTGGCGTTGGAATGGCTGGCGTTGGAATGAACGTTATGCACGATGGAAATCATGGTGCCTATTCTAACAAATCTTGGCTAAACAAGTTAATGGGCGGAAGCATCTATATTCTAGCCGGTAATGTTTATAACTGGCAAGTGCAACACAATGTTTTACACCATACTTACACCAACATTCTTGGTCATGATGAAGACTTAGAAGCTGGTAGAATTTTGCGTTTTACAAAAGAAGCAAAATGGTACAGTCATCACAAATTTCAACATTATTATTCCTTCATTCTTTATGGATTGTTGACTTTTAACTGGGCAATTACCACCGATTTTCAACAAATGAGACGTTACTTAAAAAGAAATTTATCTTACGGAGAATTTAAAAAACCAGTAATTCGTTGGACTACTTTGGTAATTACAAAAGTAATTTATTTTTCAATGTGGATTGTACTTCCAATTCTGGTAGGACATGTTAGTTGGTGGCAAGTTTTAATAGGATTTTTTATTATGCACTACACCGCAGGAGTTATTTTGAGTGTTGTATTTCAATTGGCTCATGTAGTTCATGAAACGGATAATCCAATTCCAAATGAAGATGGCGAAATAGAAAATACTTGGGCAATTCATCAATTATACACCACGGCAAATTTTGCTCCAAAAAACTGGTTAGTAAACTATTATACTGGCGGATTGAATCACCAAATTGAACATCATATCTTTCCTAATATCAGTCATATTCATTACAATAAAATTGCAAATTTTGTTAGAGAAACAGCTAAAGAGTGTAATCTTCCTTATTATGAATTCAAAACTACAAGAGCTGCTATTTATTCGCACTTCACCCATTTGAGAGATTTAGGAAGACAACCACAATTATCGTAAAGAGTAGTAAGTTTAAGTATTGAGTATTAAGTATTGAGTATTAAGTATTGTTGAATATTAAGTATTAAGTATTGAGTATTAAGTATTAAGATTGAAGTAGTAAGACATTTTA
Organism: Flavobacterium sp.; assembly: GCA_020048955.1. Classification (GTDB taxonomy): domain Bacteria; phylum Bacteroidota; class Bacteroidia; order Flavobacteriales; family Flavobacteriaceae; genus Flavobacterium. Next base: position 3,773 of record JAIFLT010000130.1, on the reverse strand, counting down.
GATTTTTTAAATTTTTTAGATTTTTTAAATTTTTTTAGATTTTTTAGATTAAACATAACCACACAACAATGAGCAACCCATTATCAGACAGAATTAATCAACTATCTACCTCTCAAACTCTTGCTATGGCAGCATTAGCAAGAGAACTAAAAGCACAAGGAAAAGATATTATCAGTTTAAGTTTGGGTGAACCCGATTTTAACACACCTGATTTTATTAAAGAAGCAGCTAAAAAAGCTATTGACGAAAACTACTCTACCTATTCACCAGTTGATGGATATATGGATTTGAAAGAAGCCATTTGCAGAAAATTCAAACGCGATAACAATTTAGAGTATAAACCTGCCAATATTGTGGTTTCTACGGGTGCAAAACAATCTTTATACAATATTGCACAATGTATGATTAATGATGGTGATGAAGTAATCCTTCCTGCGCCTTACTGGGTTTCTTACTTTGAAATTATAAAAATGGCTGGAGGAATTCCAGTTGAAGTTCCAACTTCAGTTGAAAGTGATTTCAAAATTACACCCGAACAATTGGAAAAAGCTATTACTCCTAAAACTAAAATGATTTGGTACAGTTCGCCATGTAATCCGAGTGGTTCTGTATATAGCCGTGAAGAATTGACGGCTTTATCAAAAGTGATTTTGAATCAAAAAAATGAAATTTATGTAGTCGCCGATGAGATTTATGAACACATCAATTTCTCTGGAACTTTTTGCAGTATAGCTACTATTGATGGAATGTTTGATAAAACGATAACCGTTAATGGAGTAGCTAAAGCATTTGCAATGACGGGTTGGAGAATTGGATACATTGGTGCGCCAGAGGTTATTGCAAAAGCATGCACCAAAATGCAAGGGCAAGTAACTTCTGGGGCAAATTCTATAGCCCAAAGAGCAACAATAACTGCAGTTGATGCTGATCCAAGTGTATTGAACGATATGGTTTCTGCATTTAAAAATCGTAGAGATTTGGTTGTTGGATTAGTAAAAGCTATTCCGGGTTTTAAACTTAATGTTCCTGAAGGAGCTTTTTATGTTTTTCCTGATGTTTCTCACTATTTTGGAAAAACTTTACGTGGAAAATTAATCAATAATGCCGACGATTTTTCTATGTATTTATTGTCTGAAGCTACTGTTGCTACGGTAACTGGAGATGCTTTTGGTAATCCAAATTGTATTCGTTTTTCGTATGCTACTAGCGAAGAGTTATTAACCGAAGCTATGAAGCGAATTAAGGAAGCATTGGTGTAAAATTCCAAAAAATAAATTCCAAATTCCAACTTTTGAGGTTTTTTTAAACCATTAAGAGATTTAAGAAAATTAAGGCAAGATTTAATGAACTTAAATCTCTTAATGGTTTAACTATTTTTATTCTTTAAATTTTCTAATGAAGTTTGGGTATTTATTCCAACAAAAAAACATCACAATTGTTGGGTGTAACGACCATTGTTTGATGAATTACATAATTATCTAAAAATGTTTTTGGAAATTTTTTATTGAAATTTTTTGTGTTCCACTTGAATTCAAAAGCTGAAAAAGCACCATCTATTTCTTCAATCCAATCTATTTCTTGTTGCTGATAGGTTCTCCAAAAATAAGTTCTTCCATGCCATTTTCTATAATTTAATACTTTTACTCTTTCTGAAATCATGAAATTTTCCCACAAAGCACCAACATCTTGACGAAATTCTAATGATTTAAAGTTTCCAATTATGGCATTTCTTATACCATTATCATAAAAATAAATTTTGCGCGAAGTATTCATTTCATTTCTTACATTTCTTGCAAGTGGCGCATGTCTAAAAACCACATAAGCTTTTTCTAAAAGAGAAATATACTGCTCAACTGTAGCTCTATCAACTCCAACCGTTCTCGATAATTCATTATAATTAACTTCCGAACCCATTTGCAAGGCTAATGCTAATAGAAGTTTATCTAAAACTTCAGGCTTTCTAATGCCTTGATATTGCAATAAATCTTTATACAAATAACTACCTGCAATTTGTTTTAACGTATTTTCTGCATCAACAACATTGGTTATCACTTCTGGATAAGTTCCATAAAGTAAATATTGTGGAATATTTTTAAAATGTTGTAAAGCCCCAAAATGTTTCAATAATTCACTCCAAGTAAACGGAAATAAATTAAATTCCCATTTTCTACCTGTTAGTGGTTCGTTAATTTCATTAGCAATTTCTAAAGCAGACGAACCACTAACAACAACTCGAACTCCTTTAATTTGATCGTGAATAATCTTTAAAATAATTCCGATGTTAGCAATACGTTGCGCTTCATCAACAAAAACCGTTTTATGACTTCCAATTAAATTTCGAAGTTTACTTTCACCGGCATTTTCTAACAACAATCTGTCTTCAGAATCATCACCATTTATAAAAAGATAATTTCCTTCTGCTTCACAAAGTGAGCGAATTAAGGTTGTTTTTCCAACTTGTCTTGGTCCGATTAAAATTAATACTTTACCCGAGTTCCATTTTTCAAGTAAATTTATCTTTAAATCTCTTTCTAAATCAATCATTTCATTTACTTTAAAAAAGCAAATATATATAATTTTGCGATTATAATCTACTTTTTATATATAATATTGCGATTATAATCTATTATTTATATACAATTTAAAGATTTATAGTAACTTCCGAATCACTTTTGCAGGATTTCCAACAGCGAGTGAATTGTCTGGAATATCTTTAGTAACAACCGAGCCAGCTCCAATTGTGCAACCATTACCTATTTTTACACCCGGACAAATAACGGAGTTCCCTCCTATCCAGCAATCATCTCCTATTGAAACGGGTTTTGAAAACTCAACCGTTCGTCTTTCAACCGCGTCAAGTGGATGTGTTGCAGTATAAATATGAACATTGGGACCAAAGAAAACATTGTTTCCAATTTCAATTTTCATGGTATCTAAAACCACACAATTCACATTGAAATACACATTTTCACCCGAATGAATATTATAACCATAATCGCAGTGAAAGGGTGGCTCTATATATAATCTCTTAGGAGTATTTGGTAATAATTCTCTAAGAATAGCTCTAGAATTTCCATTCATTACATACTCGGTAACATTCAATCTATGAAGTAACTTTTTGGCTCGTAGTCGCTCAGCCATTAAAATTTTATCGTTAGCAAAATAGATTTCGCCATCGAGCATTTTTTCTTTTTCGGTTTTCATTTCATCCTATTTTAAGAATTTCAAATATACCATTTCAATGATTTAAAAACTTAAATTAAAAGTGTATTTTTGAACTTATGCAATCCATCTTACAAAATATAGCCAAACACGTTTCTTTAACTCCTGAGCAAGAAGCTTTATTTTTATCTAAAACCGAAACCAAACATTATAAAGCCAAAACCATTTTACTGAGTTCGGGTGAAATTGCTAATTGTACTTATTTTGTCAATTCTGGTATTTTGCGAAGTTTCAATATTAATGATAACATCATCGAACACGTTTTGCATTTTGCTTGCGAAGGTTGGTGGATTGGCGATATGTACAGTTACATTTCAGAAAAACCAGGAAATCTTTTTATAGAAGTTTTAGAAGATGCTGAACTTGTTATAATCACCAAAGAAAACCATCAAGAGTTGTATAAAGAAATTCCAAAATTAGAACGCTTTTTCAGAATTCTAGCCGAAAACTCATTGGTTGCACACCAAGAACGACTAATGGATAGTTTGAGTTTATCTGCCGAAGAACGCTTTGAAAAAATGTGTAAAAAATACCCTAGTTTGATTCAGAAA
>JAIFLT010000119.1 GCA_020048955.1 Flavobacterium sp. | reverse complement strand
ACTTTTTTTGTTTGCACTTGAAAAGTATGAAAAAAAGGGCTAACTGTAAAAAGTAGCCCTTTGTCCTAAAATATTTTGTCGGTTAGTAGTGTTTAATTATATAACATTATAAATGGATGTTGGCAGTAGTTTTACATAAATATTTAAACTTATAAATTATGAAAAAAAGTATGTTAAAATTTGGAATCCTTTCGATGGTTCTAATGGGAATGTTTTCTTGTCAAAATAAGTAAAAAGAGGCTGCAGATAAAAGAATCAGTGAACTTGAAAGCTATGTAGATTCATTGAAGATGGCTGATGCAGACGAATTGGTTGCAAATTGGGATCAAATTGCTACTGATTTTGATAGAAAAAGTGCTGATGCAAATGAATCTTTAGTGGCACTTGATGAAGCTACAAAAACTGCATCTCAAGAAAAAATCAATGCAACTGTTACAAAATATGACGAGTTGAAGGTGAGTACGGAGGCAAAAAAAGCAACTACAATTTCGGCAAAGCCAAATGCGAGTCAGCTTTTAAGAGATAGACTTTTTGGCGCCGGAAAAATTGGTAACGATATGAGTTTTGTATGGGTTAATAAAGATAATATCTTGAAAACCTATGAAACTTTTTTTCAATCTTACAAAGACAACAAAGAAGATTTTTCAAGAGAAGATTATGATGAAATTAAACTGATGTATGAAGCATTAGATAACAGAAAAAATACCGTTGAAAAAGAAGGATTATCATCTAACGATAATAGCGCAATAGCTTCAATAAAATTGAAATTTGGACCAATGTTTAAAATAAACAGAATGGGTGCAAAAAGCATAGAAACATCAGAAGCTAAAGAATAGAGGTTTTTGTTTATTATTAATTCAGGAAAATGACAATCAGTGATGGTTGTCATTTTTTTATGTTCTAATAACAAAATGCTCTTTTTCTTGTTCGGTTCTAAAAAAAACAATTCCCCATTGAAAAGTGTCGATCGTTACTTTAACTTTTGGATGGTTTTTAATAATTTCCCATGCTTCTTCCATGTCTTTACTCCAATGAATATCGTCAAAAATCCAAACAGAATCGTTTGCAATTGATGGAAGTAAAAGCTCGAAATAAAATAAAGTAGCTTTTTTAGAATGGTTGCCGTCGAAATAAATGAGGTTGTGGGTTGTAGGTTTTAGGTTGTAGGTTTTTAGAAAGTCTTCAAATTTTGTATTTACACATTCTACATTATTGATGTTGAATTTTTGTAATTGCAATTGACATTGATTAATTGTATTGGTACAACCTTCTAAAGAAATTATTTTTGATTTAGAATTCCCTAATGATAGGGCAGAAGTCGCTAATCCTAAAGAAGTTCCAATTTCAAGAATGTCTTCAGGTTGAAAATAATTTACAATTCTAAATAATAATTGCGCTCTTTTTTGAGAAATTCCAGCGTTTTTTGCAATTTGGTTTATGGCTCTTGTATTGCTTCTAAAAACTCGCGAACCAGCACCAAAATCAGTTACTTCGATGGTATTTTTGTTTGCTAAAATTGAATTTCGGTAGTTTTTTAAAATAGAATATTCAGTGTAGTTCTTTTTATCATAAAAACATTTGGTAACCAAATCAAACACAAACGGCGAATGCACTCCATGTTCATTTTTGGAGTTCCAAAGGAAAGTTAGGTAGGATTTTAGTATAGTCACAGTTTTCAGTCACAGTTTTCAGTCACAGTTTTCAGTCTGCTAACTGCTAACTGCGACTGCCAACTAAATTAGTATTCCATTTTTGAACTCAATTCAAACCAACGTTCCTCTTTTTCTTCAAGTGTTTTGATTACTTTTTGTAGTTCGTTGGCTTTAGTTTCAATATCCTTATCAGCCACTTTTCCGTCAGAGAACAGTTGCTCGATTTGTTTTTTCTGGTATTCTAAATCTTTGATTTCTTTTTCAATTTTGTTGAACTCTTTTTGTTCGTTAAAATCTAATCCAGAAGAAATAGTTTTAGTTTTCCAATTGTTTTTTTCTTTGTTGTCGTCTTTGTTTGTTGGCTCAGCCGAATCTTCATAGGCCCTAAAATCAGAATAATTTCCTGGAAAATTCTCTACAATTCCGTCGCCTCTAAAAACAAATAAATCATCAACAATTTTATCCATAAAATACCTATCGTGAGAAACTACTAGCAAACAACCCGGAAAATCCAACAAGAAACTTTCCAATACATTTAAGGTTACGATATCCAAATCATTCGTTGGCTCATCGAGAATCAAGAAATTCGGATTCTGAATTAAAACGGTACATAAATACAAACGTTTCAATTCGCCGCCAGAAAGTTTTTCAACAAAATCATATTGTTTTTTGCTGTCAAATAAAAAGCGTTCCAACAACTGACTTGCCGAAATCAATTTCCCTTTCATCAACGGAATATATTCTCCGTATTCTTTGATGATATCAATAACGCGCTGCCCAGGTTTTGGATTAATTCCACTTTGGGTGTAATAACCAATTTTAATGGTGTCGCCAGTTATAACTTTTCCAGAATCGGTCGGAATGGTTTGCGTTAATAAATTTAGAAATGTCGATTTTCCTGTTCCGTTTTTACCAATAATTCCAATTCGAGCACCACGTTGAAAATCGAAACTAAAATTTTCTAAAATCTTTTTATCGCCAAACTTTTTAGAAATTTTATGCAACTCAATAATCTTACTCCCAAGACGTTCCATGTTGATTTCTAGTTCAATTTTGTTTTCTTTTCTTCTGCTTTCTGCTTTTTCTTTAATCACATAAAAATCATCTTGACGCGATTTTGATTTGGTAGTTCTAGCTTTGGGTTGTCTTCGCATCCAAGCCAATTCTTTTACAAAAAGATTTTGCGCTTTATCAATAGAAGCGTTTTCTGAGGCTAATCGTTCTTCTTTCTTCTCTAAATAGTAGGAATAATTTCCTTTGTAACTGTATAATTTCCCGTTATCCAATTCTATAATTTCGTTGCAAACACGTTCCAAAAAGAAACGGTCGTGCGTAACCATAAATAACGTAATATTTTCTTTAGCAAAATAACTTTCTAACCATTCAATCATTTCTAAATCCAAGTGATTGGTTGGTTCGTCTAATATTAATAAATCAGGTTTATTGATAAGAATAATTGCCAACGATAGTCGTTTTTTCTGTCCGCCAGACATGTTTTTTACTTTCAATTTGAAATCTTCCAACTTCAATTTGAACAAAATCTGCTTGAATTGTGTTTCAAAATCCCAAGCATTATGTCGGTCCATATCGTCAAAGGCTTTCTCGTAAGCTTCACTGTCTTCAGGATTTTCTAATGCTTTTTCGTAACGCTCAATCACGTGTAAAATTTCATTATCAGACGCAAAAATACTTTCTTCAACCGTCAATTCGTCTTGCAATTGTGGTACTTGCGATAGAAAAGCCATTTTTATTTCTTTTCTAATAACTACTTGCCCAGAATCAGGTTCGTCTTCGCCATTTATAATTTTCATAATGCACGTTTTGCCCGAACCATTTTTGGCAATAAATGCAATTTTTTGGTCTTTATTAATTCCAAACGAAATGTCTTTAAACAACGTACGTTCTCCAAATGATTTCGAAATATTTTCTACAGAAAGGTAATTCACAGTGGTATTTTTTTTGCAAAAATAGTCTTTTGTTTCAAGTTTGATGTTTAAAGTTTCAAGTTTGTTGGAGCGAATGGTTTGAGATTTATTTGTAATCCATTTTCCTGCTACCTTTCCAAATCTTTTTTTACAAAAAAGGATTTTCCCTTGCATCAGGGCTTAATAGTAATTGTAATGTATTTTTGTTCAGTATTTCAAAACAACAATAAATATAATTTGTATATTTGGATTTCAAAACTATTTGGCATGAGCAACCATTTCAATAAAAAAGAGACCAATTTAGACTTAAACAAAGTTGAAGAGCCAATTACAGAATATTCTACCGAAAATAAAGTAGTTGAAGATTCTCATTTGCATCCAATATTAATTAAATTGTTAGAAGAATCAGTTAAAGAAGCTGATGAAGGAAAATTAATTTATCACGATGAAGTGATGAGAAGAACTAGAGAAAAATTTTCTTTTCTAAAATGATTTATAAGTTATATTGGACTTTTAAAGCAGAAAGTTCCTATTATGAAGAGATAGAATACATTTATTTAAAATGGAATATAAAAGAAGTTATTAAATTTGAAGATTTAGTTTCAACTGAGTTAGGCAGATTAATTCAAAATCCTACAATTGGGAGACTTAGTAATAATAAATATAGTTTAACTATTTCCAAACAAGCCACTTTGTTTTATAGAATAAACGAAAAGCAAAAATCTATTGAACTATTATTGTTTTGGAACAATCAAAAAAATCCTGAAGAATTAAATAAGTTGCTTTAAATTTTGTTCAGTATTTCAAAACAACAATAAATTTAATTTGTATATTTGGATTTCAAAACTATTTGGCATGAGCAACCATTTCAATAAAAAAGAAACCAATTTAGACTTAAACAAAGTTGAAGAACCAATTGCGGAATATTCTTCAGAGAAAACTCAATTAGATTCTGAATTAATTAGTGTATTAAATCAAATGTTAAAAATTGGTTTGAAGCAGATAGAGCTTGGTCAAACAAAACCTCACGAACAAGTTATGACTGAGATGAAATTAAAATACAATTTTAAATAAAATGTATTCAATTCATTGGTCAACTTTGTCACAAATCACCTTTTCTGAAGAGATTGAATATATTTTTAAAAAATGGAATCAAACTGAAGTAGATAATTTTGGTTTATTAGTGCAAGAAAATCTAACACGCTTGTCTAAAAGCCCAAAAATTGGAAATCGCTATTCAGATAACAATGTATATTATTTTGTGATTTCTAAACAAACAAGTTTATTCTATAAAATAGCAGAAGATGAATTAAGAATTGAATTAATTCTGTTTTGGAATAATAAAAAAAATCCCAAAACTCTTAACAAATATACCAATTCATCAACCTTTAAAATTATCTGATAATATTTGTTACATGCAACTATCGGTTATCATCCTAAATTATAATGTGCGCTATTTTTTAGAGCAATGCGTTTTAAGTGTTCAAAAAGCACTTTCAACCATTGATGCAGAAATCATTGTAATCGATAACAATTCGTCAGACGAGAGTTGTGCGATGATAAAAGAATTGTTTCCTAATATAAAACTCATTGAAAATGAAGAAAATTTAGGTTTTCCTAAAGGAAATAACATTGGAGTTGCACAAGCCAAAGGCGAATACATTTGTATTTTAAATCCAGATACCGTTGTTGCAGAAGATACCTTTGAAAAAATTCTAAATTTTGTCACACTGAGCGCAGTCGAAGTGCCAAACTCTGAAATTGGAATAATAGGATGTAAACTTATCGACGGAACAGGAAATTTTCTTCCAGAATCTAAACGCGGAGTACCAACACCTTGGGTTGCATTTACTAAAATCTTCGGATTGTATAAAATTTCAAATGTTTTTGGAAAATATTATGCGCAGCATTTAACCGAAAATCAATCTGGAAAAGTTGATATTTTGGTTGGTGCTTTTATGGTAATGAAACGCGAATTATACAATGAAATTGGAGGTTTTGATGAGAATTGCTTTATGTATGCTGACGATATTGATTTGAGTTATATGGTTTTGAAAAAAGGAAAATCAAATTATTATTTTCACGAAACTACTGTAATTCATTATAAAGGAGAGAGCACAGTTCGAGATGAAAAGTATATGAAACGTTTTCAAGAAGCGATGAATTTTTTTTATAAAAAGCACTTCAAAAAATCTTATTTTTTTGATTTTATTATGAAAATAGGAGTTTTTATTTTCTCGTTTGTAAAGAAAAATCAATCTAAAGAAATAAAAAGAACGATTGATGAATATATAATTTTTTCTAAAGATTCATTACAATTGGATTTCTTAAAAAAATCTATAATTTTGAATGATTTTTCAGAGTTTAAAAACAAAATAAATTTGAATTTAGAAATCGTTTTTGACACCAATTCCTATAGTTTTAAAGATATTATAAATTTTATGAATATAAATAAAAGTAGTAATTTAAGCTTTAAGAATTATATTTCTAATTCTAATTATTTAATCGGAAGTAATAATTCAATAGATAGAGGAGAAATTACACAACTAAAAAATTAGTAAATTCTTTATAAAATGAAGATAAAATTACTAATTTTGCAATCAAAACAAAAAAACACAACTTTAGTTTAAAGATATGGCAAAGTTTGAATTGAAATTACCTAAAATGGGCGAAAGCGTTGCAGAAGCAACCATTACCAATTGGTTAAAAAACGTTGGAGACACCATCGCAATGGACGAAGCAGTTCTTGAAATTGCAACCGATAAAGTAGATAGCGAAGTGCCAAGTGAAGTTTCGGGTGTTTTAATAGAACAACTTTTTGGAAAAGATGATGTGGTAAAAGTAGGTCAAACTATTGCAATTATCGAAACAGAAGGCGGAAGCGTAGAAGCACCTAAAACTGCTGAAGTTGCAGCTCCAATTGTTGCTGATGTTGCTAAAACAGTAGAAGTTGCTAAAGAAACAGTAGCACCAGCTGATTTTTCAGGTTCTGATAAATTCTTTTCGCCATTAGTAAAAAACATTGCTAAAGAAGAAGGCGTTTCTTTGGCTGAATTAGAAAGTATTTCAGGTTCAGGAAAAGATGGACGCGTGACCAAAGAAGATATATTGAAATTTGTTGGAAGCAAGAAGTTGGAAGCAGGAAGTAAAGCAGCTCAAACTGTTGCTCCAGTTGCTCAACCCGAAACCCGAAACTCGCAACCCGAAACCAAAGCAGTTCCAGTTTCTGTAAATGGAGGTGACGAAATTGTAGAAATGGACAGAATGCGTAAATTGATTTCGGGTTATATGGTAGCTTCAGTGCAAACATCGGCTCATGTACAATCGTTTATTGAGGTTGATGTAACTAATATAGTAAAATGGAGAGATAAAGTAAAAGGTGCTTTTGAAAAACGCGAAGGTGAGAAATTGACTTTCACTCCAATCATGATGGAAGCTGTTGCAAAAGCATTAAAAGATTTTCCTGGAATGAATATTTCTGTTGAAGGTGATTATATTATCAAGAAGAAAAACATCAATTTAGGAATGGCAGCGGCATTACCCAACGGAAATCTAATTGTTCCAGTAATTAAAAATGCAGATCAATTGAACCTTGTTGGAATGGCAAAAGCGGTTAACGATTTAGGAAACCGAGCTAAATCAGGAAAACTAAAACCAGACGATACCCAAGGCGGAACCTATACGGTTACCAATGTTGGAACTTTTGGTTCGGTGTTTGGTACACCCATTATCAATCAACCACAAGTAGGGATTTTAGCTTTGGGTGCAATTAGAAAAGTGCCAGCAGTAATCGAAACACCAGAAGGAGATTTCATCGGAATTCGTCAAAAAATGTTCTTATCACATAGTTACGACCATAGAGTTGTAGATGGAGCACTTGGCGGAAGTTTTGTTAAACGTGTAGCCGAATATTTAGAAGCGTTTGATGTAAATAGAGAATATTAGAATATAAAAATCACGATAAATCAACCCTTTCCAAATTGTGAAAGGGTTTTTTATTTAAAAAAAGAATAAATTATAAATAATCAATAAACAATGATTACAAAATTTTATATTTGTTGCAATAAAAATAAAAAATGGAACTAAAACTCAACCGACCAATTTGCTTTTTCGATCTTGAAACTACAGGAATTGATGTTGCAAAAGATAGAATTGTAGAAATCTCAATCTTCAAAGTATATCCTAACGGAAATAAGGAAAGCAAAACATGGTTAGTCAATCCAACCATTCCAATTCCGCCACAAACTACTGCTGTTCATGGCATTACTAATGAAAAAGTGGCTAATGAGCCTACATTTAAAGAATTAGCCTCACAAGTACATAATATGATAAAAGATTCTGATTTGGGTGGATTTAATTCGGATAGATTTGATATTCCGCTTCTTGCCGAAGAATTACTTCGGGCTGAGGTAGATTTTGATATGAAAAATAGAGTTTCTGTAGATGTTCAAACCATTTTTCACAAAAAAGAAGAACGTACATTAAGTGCAGCTTTAAAGTTCTATTGTGGTACTAATTTAGAAAATGCACATTCAGCCGAGGCTGATACCATGGCAACCTACGAAATTCTAAAAGCACAATTAGATAGATATGACGATTTAGAAAATGATATGAAATCATTGTCTGAATTCACCACTCGAAAAAAATCAGTTGATTTTGCAGGTTTCATCGCTTTAAATAATGAAGGGAAAGAAATTTTTACTTTCGGAAAAAATAAAGGGCAATTAGTAGAAGATGTTCTTGAAAAAGAACCCGGTTACTACGGTTGGATTCAAGGTGCCGATTTTCCTCTTTACACCAAAAAAGTATTAACTGCAATTAAATTAAGAAAACTAAATACAAAAAACTAGAAGTT
>JAIFLT010000081.1:5834-21617 GCA_020048955.1 Flavobacterium sp. | reverse complement strand
GCTTGGGGAATTTGGGATAAAAATGAGAACCTAAAATTTTAAAAATTAAAAATTATGTCATTTAGAGAAGGTCACTATTTTTCATTAGAAAATAATTATAATAACAGTAATAACAATACCAAAAAAAGCGATTATCAAAGTTTTGATTTTTCTGAAATTTCATCAAATAAGTTGATAGAACTTTGGAGAGAAACGTTAGAAAATGGCATGCATGGAATTTGTTTCAGTATGTATGAAGACGGACAAAAACCAGGTGATATTATTACTGCCGAACAAGTTAATCGTCGTATTCAAATTCTTAAGCCATTTGCTAAATGGGTTCGTTCTTTTTCATGTATCGAAGGTAACGAACATATTCCAAGAATTGCTCATAAAAACGGAATGCAAACATTAGTTGGTGCTTGGCTTGGAGACGATTTAGAACTAAACGAAAAAGAAATAGAGAGTTTAATTACTCTAGCTAAAGAAGGCTGTGTTGACATTGCAGCTGTTGGAAATGAAGTAATGTATCGCGGTGATTTAACCGAAGATCAATTACTAGAATACATCAACCGTGTAAAAGAAGCGTTACCAAATATTCCAGTGGGCTATGTAGATGCTTATTATGAGTTTTCTCACCGACCAAGAATTACCGAGGTTTGCGATGTAATTTTGACCAATTGTTATCCTTATTGGGAAGGTTGTCCAATTGAATATTCTTTACCACACATGCAAAGTATGTTTAATTCAGCGAAAGATGCAGGAAAAGGAAAACGTGTTATAATTACAGAAACAGGTTGGCCAAGTGAAGGTGGTTCTTTGAAAGGTGCTTTTGCATCCAATGAAAATGCCATGAGATACTTTATTGAAACTCAAAATTGGTGTAAAAGCAATAACATAGAAGCATTTTATTTTTCTTCTTTTGACGAATCATGGAAAGTAGGACCAGAGGGAGCTGTTGGGGCTTATTGGGGTTTGTGGGATAAAAATGAAAAATTAAAATTCTAAACCTTCCTAACAGGTTTATTAAACCTGTTAGGTCTAAAAATTATAAGTCTAAAAAAAATAAAATACAATTCAACTCTAATTCACTTTATTTAAAAAAATTATGAAAAAACGATTACTTTTTCAATTTTGCTTTTCACTTTTTATTTTTTCACAATATGCTTATTCACAAGTTGATGTAGTTTATAATAATTTAGTTTGGTCGGATGAATTTGACAACAATGGAGCTATTGATGCAAACAAATGGTTTCATCAAACCCAATTACCCGCAGGAGGAAGTTGGTTTAATAACGAAGTGCAACATTACACGAGCCAACTTTCCAATTCATTTGTTTCTAGCGGAAACCTAAATATAGTAGCTATAAAAGAACCTTATACAGATCAAGGTTTTACTAAACAATATACTTCGGCAAGATTGAACTCAAAATTTGCCTTTACCTATGGTCGTGTGGATATTAGAGCCAAAGTTCCAAACGGACAAGGAACATGGCCTGCTTTGTGGTTGTTGGGTAAAAATGTGAATGAAGATGGAGGTTTTTTTGATTCAAGTTTTGGAACAACAAGTTGGCCTGCTTGTGGTGAAATAGATATTATGGAGCACGGAATTTTCCCTGGGCAACCCATAAATTATGTTGGCGCGGCTTTGCACACGCCATCTTCATCTGGAAACACAGTAAATAAAGGAGGTATTCAAGCTTCGGATATTGCACAAAATTATCATATTTATTCTATGAATTGGTCGCCAAACCAAATTACGTTCTTACTCGATGGGGTTGCTTTTTATACCTACAATCCTGCGGTTAAAAACGCAAGTACGTGGCCTTTTAATTTAGACCAATACCTATTATTAAATATTGCTATGGGTGGATTTGCAGGAACTATACCTTCAAATTTCACGCAAGCTTCTATGATTATTGATTATGTTAGAGTGTATCAAAATACTGCTGTCGATACTGTGTCGCCAACAAATTTTGTAGCATCAGTGGGTACAGTAACAGGTTCTTCGGTTGAATTATTAATGAATGCCAATGACAATTCGGGCACGGTTGCTTATACTATTTCTTATCCGGGTGGAACAACAACTACAATTTATAATCCATCAGGAGTGCAAAAATCGGTGGTTATTCCAAATTTAGCTTCAAATACTAGTTATACTTTTACTGTTTCTGCCACCGATATGGCAGGAAATGTGGTTACTAATAGCCCAATAGTGCTCAATGCAACAACTACGTTTAATCCGCAATGTGCAGGTAACAGCACTCAAGCATCGGAAGGGAGTTTTACATTGGGTTATAATTATACGTTTCAAACCATTGGAAATGATGTCAAAATTACGTTTGAATTATTAGATAGTAAGGTAGGACTTGTTGCATTTTTAAGAAATCAATCTCCGTTTTCAGAAACACAAATGACAAATGTTTCGGGTCAAACCTTTACTCATACCATTACAGGGCAAACCATAGGTTCTACTATAAATTATGCGGTTAAATTTGCTTTTGCTGGTGGATTGGCGGTTACTAATTATATATCTTATGTAGTTGGAAATAATTGTGCATTAGAAGTAGCATCAATTCAAGATGCCGTTGATTTTTCTTTCCTTAATCCTGTTAAAGAATATGTCAGCATAAATTCTGAAGCTAAAATAGACAAAGTAGAAATCTATAATATGGTAGGAACTTTAGTTTTAGAAACAAAAGAGGATACTAATAAAATTGATATTAAAAATCTTTCACATGGAATATATTTAATTTCAGTTTATTCAGGCGATAAAAAGAGCATTAAAAAAATGATTGTGAGATAGATTGTAATTTATAAAGATACTTTCATAAGTTCTTAAAGACCTTGCAAGAAATTCTTTTTTTGTGAGGTCTTTTTGTCTTTTTATACAACTTTTTCAATTTTATTGCATCTGAAATGTTAAAATTTAAAATTTTATTTGCATATTAAGAAAAGTTTATGTTACATTTGGCTATAATTTAAACAAAATTTAACAGTCGCCTATCGCAAAAAATTACTTTTAGAAAAAACATTACGATTTTTTAACCCAAAACTAAAAGGTAATTTTATGGCTACTATTCAAATCCCAGACGCTTTATTGGTAAAGAATTATATAGCCGGCGACGAGAACGCTTTGGCTGTATTAATCAACAGACATCAGTCTAAAATTTATGGATTTATTTATTCCAAAATGGCCGACCGTGATGTAGCTGACGACGTATTTCAAGATACTTTCATCAAAGTAATCAAAACTTTAAAATCTAATTCGTATAACGAAGAAGGTAAATTTTTGCCTTGGGTAATGCGTATTTCACATAATCTTATCGTAGATCATTATCGTAAAAACAAAAAAATGCCAATGCTTCGTGAAACTGAAGAGTTTTCCATTTTTTCTGTTTTAACGGATACTTCAATGAACATTGAAGGAAGAATTATTACAGAAGTTATTGAAAAAGATTTGCAAAAAATAATAAAACAACTTCCTGATGATCAGCGAGAAGTATTAACTATGCGAATCTATCAAGACTTAAGTTTTAACGAAATTGCAGAACTGACAGACGTTAGCATCAATACGGCTTTAGGCAGAATGCGATATGCACTAATGAACTTAAGAAAATTAATTGAAAAAAATCAAATTATTTTGACCAATTAAACAATATAAGTAAAGTTATAACGTTATAGTAGTATAATTTAAATTACTCTATGGCAAAACTTTACTCTAAAAAAGCATTAGCAAACACTAAAATGTTACCCAAAAACGAAACAATTAATTTCATACTTAATTATTCAAAAGCTTTGAAAATGGTCAAAGTGGGTAACATGAACTTCGAACTCCTTGCTAATTAATATATCGCGTCTAGTTTTATTTAACTGGACGCGATATTTTTTTATCAAATTCTTTTAGAACTTCTTTTCTTCCAATAGTTCTAGTAATAATATCTTTTTCAATATCCCAACCTCGTGCTGGCGAATATTCTCTTCCGTACCAAATGATTTGAAGATGTAAATCATTCCATAAATCTTTAGGAAAAATGGCTTTGGCATCTTTTTCAGTTTGAACCACATTTTTGCCCGAAGTTAAATTCCATCGGTACATTAACCTATGAATATGAGTATCCACAGGAAATGCAGGAACACCAAATGCTTGACTCATAACAACACTAGCTGTTTTGTGTCCAACAGCAGGAAGTGCTTCTAATGCTTCAAAACTTTGCGGAACTTCACCATTATATTTGTCGATTAAAATATGTGATAAACCATGAATTCCTTTCGATTTCATTGGTGACAAGCCACAAGGACGAATAATTTCTTTGATTTGTTCCACACTCATTTTTATCATATCGAAGGGATTGTCTGCTTTCGCAAAAAGTAAAGGCGTAATTTGATTCACACGAACATCAGTACATTGAGCAGAAAGCAATACAGCAACCAACAAAGTATAAGGATCTTTATGGTCTAAAGGTATCGGAATGGATGGATAAAGTTCTTTTAACGTATTTATAACAAACGTTGCACGCTCTTTTTTGGTCATTTTTAACTAAATTTGAAGTGTAAATATAACAACTTTAAACAAAATTAAACGTTAAACTATTTTAAACCATAAAAAATGACAACACTTAAAAAAGGAGACAAGGCTCCAAGTTTTTCGGGTAAAGACCAAGATGGAAGACTACATTCATTAGCTGATTATAAAGGAAAAAAATTAGTAGTTTTCTTTTATCCTAAAGCCAATACGCCAGGATGTACAGCAGAAGCGTGTGATTTAAGAGATAATTTTGAACGTTTTCAAGCTAATAATTATGCTTTACTTGGAGTAAGTGCCGATAGCGAAAAAGCACAATTCAAATTTAAAGAAAAATTTGATTTTCCATTTCCTTTACTTGCTGATGAGGATAAATCAGTAATTGAATCGTTTGGCGTTTGGGGACCAAAAAAGTTTATGGGAAAAGAATACGACGGCATTCACAGAACAACTTTCGTAATAGACGAAAATGGAGTAATAGACGAAGTTATTACCGACGTAAAAACCAAAGTTCACGCATCACAAATTTTAAAATAAAGCAAAAAACCTCGTTAGTTATTAACGAGGTTTTTTTCTATTCTTTATATTCTAGCAAATCGGCTGGTTGACAATCTAATGCTTTACAAATGGCTTCTAGCGTACTAAAACGAACCGCTTTGGCTTTTCCGGTTTTCAGTATAGAAAGATTGGCTAAGGTCAAATCAACTTTTTCTGAAAGTTCATTTAATGACATTTTTCTTTTAGCCATCATTACGTCGAGGTTCACAATTATTGGCATGGCTTATACAGTTAGTTCGTTTTCTTCTTGAATTTCTATTCCTCTTTTAAAAATTTGAGCAATTATAAATAAGACAACACTCATAAACAACCATACTCCAGCGCCATCTATTTTAAGTAAATTAATGTCGGGCATTATTACACCTTTACTTTCAAACCATGCTGCATAGTTCACAGCCCAACTTGAGAATAACCCAATTCCAAAAGTCAAAAAAGCCAAATTGAAAATAAATGTTCTAACTTCTTTTCTAAAAGGTTGTAAAAGATTTAATTTTTTATCGTGCAATAATTTTATAATCAAGTAAAACATAATTGCTTTCATAATGCCTACAATAGACATTAGAATAGTTTCCACTAAAAAATAGACACGATCAAATTGAAATAGCGAAGACAAATCTAAACCGCTCCAAAAGTGTTGCGCAATAGCAGGATTAAAGTAGAATGTATATAATGCATTTGATAAGATACCACCAGCATCGATACAAATTCCAACGAAGATAAGCCAAGATAAAATGTATAAAACATTTAGTATTTGCTTTGTACTAATTTTGATTTCCATAATTGTTTGTTTTAAAATTATGGTACAAATATAATAAATAATTATTGATAAACAATAAATATTTATTTTTTAACATTTTATTTTTGTTGTTTTGTAAGATTTATAGGTACACACTAATAAATCACTCAAAAAAAATCCTCAATTTTATTTTGAGGATTTCTATATTAAGCTTCTTCAAGTACTTTGTTTGGATCGTAGCCAAACAATAAATGTTGTTTTATTAAATCGGCCGTTCCTTCTGGTAACATTCGTTCCCAGCCAAGCGTTCCGTTGTTGATCATTTTTAATACTTCTCTTGAGAAGATTTTTAGATTTTGCTTATCGTTTACTGGTACATCAACAACTTTTCCGTTGTAGGCAAAGAATTTGTACAATTCTTTCATTCTAGGATGTACTTTCAAGTTCTGTGAAGTAATGATTTCGCCATTTTCTTCCATTGGATATAAGTAAACTTTCAAATCTCTGTAGAATAACTTTCCAAATGCTTCTAGGATTCCACCACTCAAATGACGGTAGTATTTCTCGTCAAAAATATCAACCAAATTGTTTACTCCCATAACCAATCCCATACGAGCTTTGGTATAACTAGAGAAATATTCAACCACTTTATAATATTCTTGGAAGTTAGAAATCATTACGGTTTGTCCTAAAGAGCAAAGCAATTCGGCTCTATCCATAAAATCGCGTTCGTCAATTTCTCCTTCAGAACGTAAGTTGGAAAGTGTTATTTCAAAAATTACAAACGTATTGTCTTTTTCAACTTTATTTTCTTCCACAAACATCTCGAGCGATTTCTCATACATGTCCATATTTACCTTAGTAACCGGACGAAAACTTCCTCTTAATGCTAAAATATTTTTCTTGTAAAGAACCGCTGCCGGAAGTATGTTTTTTCCATCTGAACCAAACATTACGGCATCCGTCATTCCGTTTTTAACCAATTGCAAACTCATCAAACGATTATCTACATTAGCAAAACGTGGTCCCGAGAAGTTGATGGTATCAATTTCTAATTGGTCTTTGTCTAAGTGGTCGTATAAATAACGCAATAATTTTTTAGGATCATTGTATTTATAAAACGCACCATATATTAAATTAACACCAAGAATACCTAGAGTTTCTTGTTGCAAACGCGCATCAGTTTCTTTAAAACGAATATGAAGTATAATTTCGTTGTACTCTTCGTCTGGTTCTATTTGGTATTTTATTCCAACCCAACCATGACCTTTAAATTGCTTAGCAAAATCAATAGTTGCTACAGTATTGGCATAACTAAAGAACATTTTGTTAGGATGTTTTTCTCTATCTAAACGTTTTTCAATTAGGTCAACTTCATGCGTAAGCATTTTTTTAAGACGACTTTCAGTAACATAACGACCATCGCCTTCAATACCATAAATAGCATCACTAAAGTCTTTATCGTAAGCCGACATTGCCTTTGCAATAGTTCCAGAAGAACCTCCTGATCTAAAAAAGTGTCGAACAGTTTCTTGTCCGGCGCCAATTTCAGCGAATGTTCCATAAATATTTTCGTTCAAATTAATTCTAAGCGCTTTGTCTTTTATAGACGGAATTTGCTCAATTACTTTGTCTCCTTTTAACTTAATATCTAATTCGTTATTTCCCATAATCATTATTATACAATGCAAAGTTACTAAAACGATTGCGGTATTAAAAGATAAATAGTTCTATTTTTGTAGAAAATTAACATCTAATACTTTTTAATAAAGAGTATAACAAAAATCGTGCTAAATGAAGGTTTATTTTTTAGGAACAGGAACTTCGCAAGGTATTCCAGTAATTGGAAGTCATCATTCGGTATGTTTGAGTGACGATTTGAAAGACAAACGTTTACGTGTTTCTGTTTGGGTTCATGATGATGTAAACTCGGTAGTAATTGATTGTGGTCCCGATTTTAGACAACAAATGTTGACTTCTAAATGTCCGAAAATTGATGCTATTTTATTCACGCACGAACATTCTGATCACACTGCCGGAATTGATGATATTCGTCCGTTTAATTTCCGACAAGGAGAAATTCCATTTTATGCACACGAACGTGTAATTAAAAATCTAGAAAAAAGATTTAATTATGTATTTGAAACGGAAAATAAATATCCAGGAGCTCCATCTGTAAAAGCTATTGAGGTTTCTAATAAAAAAGATTTTGTTATAGGTAATTTTAAAGTTACACCAATAGATGCAATGCATGGAAATTTACAAGTTTTTGGTTTCAGAATAAATGATTTTGCTTATTTAACCGATGTAAAAACCATAGCTTCAGAAGAAGTTGATAAAATAAAAGGAGTGAAAGTGTTGGTTATTAATGCCTTGCGAGAAGAGCCACACCATTCACATTTTAGTTTGCAAGATGCATTAGATTTTGTAACTTTGGTACAACCTGAAAAAACCTATTTAACGCACATAAGTCACTTATTAGGTCTTCATGAAGAGGTACAAAAAAGGTTGCCAAAGAATGTTTTTTTGGCTTATGATAATTTAGAAATTTTGATATAGAATGAAATCGCCACAAACAATGAATTTACGTTAGTAAATACCTATTATAGAAAGGCGATACCATATATTACCAATTAACAACAAGTTTGCGCAAGCAAACCCCTATGATTAAAAAGGCGATACCATATGTTACCGCTGAAAAATAAAATTTAAACATATGAAAAGACAATTGTATTTGTATTTATTTATTTGTTCGGCTTTAATTGCTGCATTTACTTATATGTATTACAACAAACAAATGGCTCACGAAAAGAGCATTAGTTTATCAAACGAAAAAAGTGCTAAAGACACTATTAATCTTTTAATCAATCAGTTGAGTGATGCTGATAGTTTTTCACTTGAGAAGAATGAATACGCACAAAACTATTTTGAAGGTAAAGATGTAGCTAAATTAGTTCCTCAAATAAGAGAGGCATTGTTAGCTTACAATGATAAACCAGAGGGAAACATTTATACAGGTCAAGAAAAATTAGGAGCACAAAAATTCATCATCAATAAAATAAAAATAGTAAATCATCGTTGGATAATAGCCAACTATAGTGATGGAACCTATTGGGGCGATGTAATGTTGAAGTATTTCATAGATGAAACCGGAAAGGTAACTTTTCAAGTTATGGATAGCTTTATTTATCCAAAAGAAGAATATTAAATAATATCATATGATTAAAAATATAACCACTTTAGTTTTTTTGTTGATTGTTTTAGTTTCTTGCAAACAGCAAGATGATGCTATAAAAGATGAGACAAAAACACAACCTAAAGATTCAACAATAGTTGGAGCAGATCAAGACGAAAATGGATGTTTAGCATCTGCTGGATATACTTGGTCTAAATTGAATAAGGAATGTGTTAGAGCATTCACAGGAATTCAATTAAATCCATCAGATGATATTGCAACAGAAGATGTAACTCTTTGTGCTTATGTGCTTTTTAATGATAATGGAGATAAAGCAGAAGTATTTATGCCCGACGAAAAATCATTCATTTTAACTAGAAGTGCTGAGGGAAAACCATGGATTTTTGAAGATTATCAATTGGTGCCATGGAAAGGTTATGTTCTTAAAAAATCTGGTGTAACTATTTATTCTGGTGATGGTGAAATTGGAAATAAAGTTACCGGAAGCGACAACCCAGAAGAAGGTGAATAAATTATTATTATAGATTTAAATAAAAATGGCTCGTTAATGAGCCATTTTTTTTATCTGTTTTGTAACCAATTTTTAAAATCGAAGAAATTTTGTGGTGCAACACCATGTCCAACAGGATATTCTTTATATACAATATCAATTCCAAGTTCTTTAAGTTTTGGGATAGAATTTCTTGCCCAATCTACTGGAACTACCTGATCTACAGAACCATGTGAAGCAAATATTTTTAATTCTGAAAGATTATTCTTTTTAAAATCATCAACAGCTATTTCTTCATTAAAATAACCACTCATAGCAACAATACGCTGCACTTTTTGAGGATATGAAACTGCTATGGCATAACTCAAAATGCAACCTTGACTGAAACCAATAAGCGTTACATCATTGGCATCAATAGCATAATTTGCAACCAATTCATCTATAAATGTAGCTATCAAATCTCTTGATTGTTGTGCCTGACCGATGTCTGAAAATTTGTTTTCATCGGCATCGAAGTTTATGGCATACCAAGCGTAGCTTCCATACATCATATCGTATGGTGCACGAGCAGAAACTATATAGTATTCCTCTGGTAATTCTGATGCAAAAGAGAATAAATCTTCTTCATTACTTCCATAACCATGAAGTAAAAGCAGTAACGAATTTTTGTCTTTCTTTATTTTGGGTTCACGAACTAAGTGATGTAATGTCATTATATAAAATTAAATATTTTTAAACCATTTTTGAAACAATCCACCAAGTAAAGGTAATTTGATGGTTTCACCTCGAGCAGCTGTAAAAATTCCATAAATCGTTAATACAGAAATGAATATCCACATTGGAGCAGCAACCATTATACTTTCAAAATGACTTATGGAAACACCTAATACTACAAAGGTTAAGGTTAATCCCAATCCTTGTCTAATATGAAATGAAGCAAACGGATTTTTGTTTTCCGAATTCATGGATAGTGCAATTAAAACACCAATTATCAAAATGTAACTAGTGATTGCAGTTGATTTTCCTTCATCAATTGTTTTTTGGTCCATTAAGCTAAAACTAATTTATTGTTGTTGTAAATTCCAATTACTTTTCCTTTCATTTTTGTTCCATGAAAAGCGCTATTTTTAGATTTTGATAGAATATGTTCTTTAGTAAAAATCCATTCAATTTCAGTAGTAAATAAAGTGATATTGGCTTTATTTCCCTCTGCAATTTCTGATTGATTTAGTTTGAAAATGGCTTTGCTTAAAGTAAGTTTCTCTACTATTTTTTCTAGTGGTAAAACGGTTAACAAAGCTCCAAAAGCACTTTCTAAACCAATAGTTCCGTTTTTAGCCAAATCAAATTCCATTTTTTTGTGCTCAATATCTATCGGATTGTGGTCGGAGGTTATGGAATCAATGGTATTATCTAAAATTCCAGAAATTAAAGCTATTCTATCATTGTCTGTTCGCAAGGGTGGTGCCACTTTAAATCGAGTATCAAATCCTTCTAATTTTTCATCCGTTAGTACTAAATTATGAACGGCAACACTACAAGTAACTTTTAGTCCTTTTGCTTTAGCATTACGAATCAAATCAACCGATTTTGCTGATGAAATGGTTGGAATATGTAATGTTCCACCAGTGTATTCAAGTAAAAACAAGTTTCGAGCAACTATCAATTCTTCAGCAAGATTTGGAATTCCTTTTAAACCTAATCTAGTAGAAACAATTCCTTCATTTACAACACCACTACCTTTTATCTTTTCATCTTGGCAAAAAGCAATTACCAATCCATCAAAATCTTGAACGTATTGCAATCCAATTTTGAGCAAATTAGCATTTGCTAAACTTTTTCCGTAATCACCAAAGGCAATCGCTCCAGCATTTTTCATATCATAAAGTTCGGCTAAATCGGTTCCTTCACTATTTTTTGTTAAAGCACCAATCGGAAATAAATCGGTTGCAGCATCGATAGCTTTTTGTTTTACAAATAAAATCTGTGCTTGATTGTCAAGAATTGGAGCAGAATTGGGTTGAAGCGCTACAGCAGTAAAACCACTTTTTGCAGCCACATTCAATCCGTTAGCAATAGTTTCTCGGTCTTCAAAACCTGGTTCTCCAAAAGAGACACTACTATCAAACCATCCTTGAGAAAGATGTAAATTAGGTTGTTTTATTTCTTGATAATCATCAGAAGACGAGAGGTTGGTTCCAATTTTTTCTAGGATTCCATCATTGATTTTTACATCAACTACCTGATTGTGAAACGGACTTTTTGAGTCAATAATCTTGGCTTCTCGGATTATGATTTTCATTTTACAAATTTTTGAATTAAAACTTCTAAGGTAATGAACAATAAGGCTAAAATAACAAACCATTTCCAAAGTTGATTATCGGCTCGATTGGCTTGTAGCGAATCAAATATTGCATCGACATTGCTTATTTCCTTATAATCACTCACAGCATCTGGATTAGCGTTTGCTATATTACTTTCGGTTCTATTATAATTAAAACTTATATTTTCTATGGGTTTGGAAGAATTATAAATTTCGAAGTTTCCAGCTTCTTTTGGGTTATCATTAAAAGTCAACTTTACTTTTTCATTTAGTATTTGTTGCACAGGTATAAAACTTTCTGAACCGTTTTTAATGTTAACGATTTCGTCTTTGCTTAATGAAGTCTGCGCAATAAATGGTTTGTTATCTCCAATTACTATAGCATTAATGCCGGCTTTCTGAGCGTTTTGTCCCATGTTATAAAAAGTTGGAACAATAATAGGCGAATTCTGAAAATTACTATTGATTTTGTTAATTGGAGCAGCAAATACATAAACAGACGAAATACTATTTTGAATAGCACTCAAAAAGGAAGTTTGATCACTATAGCCCAAAACCATAGGAGCAGAGTTGCTTATTTCAAAAGAGTTTTTGGTGTTTGGATATTGAAAATTGTCTACTTTTTTCTCAAAAACACTACTGAATAAGGGATGACTAAAATTAATTTTTGTAACCATTTTTTCCTTATTTGACAAAGCTTTAAATTGAACGCCACCAAAATTAGATAAAAAGCCATTCAAGTTGGTGGTGCTGCTTTCCTCATTTGGAATTAAAACTACATTTCCGCCTTTTTCTACAAATGATTTTAATGTGGTTTGAAGTGCTTGTGGAATATCTTTCAGTTCGTTTAAAACAATGGCATCTTGTTTGTCAAGTAAATTATAATCTAATGATTGAAGTGAATAATTGATATAGTTGAATTCTTCAGGAGTATAAATTCTTGATAAAAAACCACTTTTTTCAGGTTCACCAATACTAATCACGTTACTTTTTTCAGGTTTTGAGATACTGAAGTAGTAATTGTTGTCATATTCCAAACTGTTATCAACTATAGTAACATAACCATGAAAATCTTCTTTTGGAATGGTGAAATTGATGGTTTTTGTTTTGGATTCAAAATTGACTAAGGTTTTGGCTGCCAATTTCTGTTTGTTGTATAAGGCAATTGGAATATCTTTAAAATCGTCTCCATAAGCATCTAGTTTTACACCGATTTCATAAAAATTATCCATCGTTTGATTGATGTAAACACTATCAATTGCGATGTTGTCGGTTTTTTCAGCTTCTGGAATTATGAAATATAAATTTTCGTCGTCTTTGCTATTTTTAACTTGATTAGGTTGTAAACCAACACCATCAGTAATTACCACAATATCTTTATTGAACGCCGATTTGTGTGCTTTAATTTTAGACAAAAGATTATCCAATTGAAATGGCGAAGCACTGTATTTTAGGTTTTGAAGTTCTTTTTGGATGGATTTTATATCGGTATTCCAAAAGTTATCGGAGCATGTTATTAAAGAGAAATTTGCATTTTCTGGTGTGTGTTCTAGTAAATCTTGAACGGCACGTTTTAGCAATTCGCCTTTTTGACCTTTTGCCTGCATGCTGAAAGAATTGTCAAGAACGATGTACAATTCATTGGTTGCATTTTTACTGTCTTTGGCTTTAAAAAATGGTTGTGCAAAAGCAATTATCAAGAACGTTAGTAACAACAATCTTGTAGCTAAAAGTAAATATTTTTTGATTTTAGAACTTTTTCTTGTTTGAACAACAAGTTCTTTTAAGAATTTTACATTGGTAAAATATTCTGTTTTGAATTTTCGCAACTGAAAAAGATGCACCAGAATCGGAATGACCAATAAGAATAGGAAATAGAGAATTTCTGGGTGTTTAAACTGCATTTTTAAATTTCGTTTACTTCACAAAGTATTATTTTGTAGTGGAGTTCAGTTATTTCTTAATTGTCAAAAGTAACAAAAAGTTTAAAGGTTTAAAAGTTTAATCCCGAAATTTCGGGATAAAAGTTTTACAAAACTGCCAACTGTGACTGATAACAGAAAACTATTTCTTCTTTTTAGCAGCTCTTTTGCGCTCTACGCCACGATTTCTTGGTTCTGTTTTTCTAGGTTTTGTTTTTGCAGGTCCACCAAGATTTACTTTTTGATTTTTCTTAGATTTTTCGTGAAAAGCATCGCCACCTTCAATTTTGGGTTTCTTTAAAAGTTGTTTTACTTTCTTTTTGTCTTTTTCAAATTCTAATAATCTTACGGCTATTTCAACTCCTTCTGGAAAATCTAAAAATTTGATTTCTTTTTCCATCAAGATTTCCGCTTGAATTTGAATTTCTTCTTCACTCGGACTTATAAAACTGATTGCAATTCCTGATTTATCAGCACGACCCGTTCTACCAATTCTGTGAATGTATTGTTCTGGAATTTCAGTAAATTCAAAGTTGATTACATGAGTTACATCAGAAATATCCAAACCACGAGCCATTACATCTGTAGTAATAATTCCTCTTAATTCGCCAGCTTGAAAGGAAGCCATGGTATTCAAACGATAATTTTGTGATTTATTAGAGTGAATTACACCAAATTGCTCAGGATGACTTTCTTCAATACTATTAGCAATTAAGTCAACTGTCTTTTTATTATTGGCAAAAATCAAAACTCTTGAAGTACTTTCGTCCGTATCTAAAAGATGATTTAATAAATTTAGTTTGGTTAAAAAATTAGGTGCATAGTAACCCAGTTGTTCAATTTTTTCTAATGGAGTTCCTGAAGCTGCTAGAGAAACTTCTTCTGGTAATTCAAAATATTCGTCAAGCATGGCATCTACTTCATCAGTCATGGTTGCAGAAAACAAGATGTTTTGACGTTTGTTTTTCATCATCGTCAATAATGAAGTCACTTGGGTTCTAAAACCTAAATTTAAGATTTCATCAAATTCATCAATGACTAATTTTTGCAGCGAATCAAAACGGATTACGTTGTCTAGACCCAAATCCATAGTTCTCCCTGGAGTTCCTACAAGAATATCGATTCCTTCGTAAACGGCTTTTTTCTGCGTGTTGATGTTGACGCCACCGTAAATACCAAGCGTTCGCACGGACATGTATTTGGTTAAGCTTTCAATAACTTCAACAATTTGAACCACCAATTCACGCGTAGGAACCAAAATCACTACACGAGCCGAATCAGTATTTACAAACTTCCATTGTTTTAAAAGAGGTAATAAATAGGCTAAGGTTTTACCCGTACCAGTTTGTGCAATTCCCATTACATCGCGTCCCGACATGATAACAGAAAACGATTTTTCCTGAATTGGAGTAGGAGTAGTCAACCCCATTTCGTCAATTGCTTTTTGTAAAGATTTAGGAAGATTAAATGGCTCAAAAGTATTCATTGCGTAATATTTTTGGCAAAGGTAGGGAATTCTTTTTTGGGGAGGAAAAGAGGATTTTGTAGTATAATTTTATAAACAATTTTAATTTTTCATTGCTCTATACTTTTCATAAAAAATTTTGTCATTATTAAGATGTATAATTGCATTTGAAAAATAGTCAATTATTTCTTTTTTAAATTCACTTTTTTCGGTTAAGCAATCATTGTTTTTAGAATCAAATGCCATTACAGAGGCTAACATCTCTTCCCAACTTTCTGTTCCACTTGCCATTATTGTAAATAACTCTTCTTTATCATCAAAAAGTTTGATGTTTTCCCAAATTAGAATAAAGCCATTATTATTTCCAGATGGAACTGCCGTTGTCCATTTTCCAAATTTATCAAACATAATTTTTTGCGTGTACATTGCAGAAGCCACTGCATTAAACTTCAAAGTATACACTGCTGATGAATCTTTACTATTTAAAGTTGCTTGTTTTACAACTTTATAATCACTAAAACCATTTATGTAGATGTAAGGTGTATTTGGATTTGAAGTTTTTGTTCTTTCTCCAACATTTTTTTGTTTT
>JAIFLT010000081.1:0-5818 GCA_020048955.1 Flavobacterium sp. | reverse complement strand
TACAACTTTATAATCACTAAAACCATTTATGTAGATGTAAGGTGTATTTGGATTTGAAGTTTTTGTTCTTTCTCCAACATTTTTTTGTTTTTCTGTTTGAAAATGCGCCTAGCTGGATAGCCGAAAATTTTAAGAGTGAAGAGCTAATAGAATATTTAAAACTAATTTTAAGTTACGATGTAGAGGGATGTTTTAGCGGTTATGTAGATAGTAGTTGTGCATTTATCAATGTATTAAGAGGTTTTAATACACTTGAAAAATGTATCGATTTATATAATTTTTTTAAGGAAAACCCAAAATTCGTCAAAGATACTTATCACGCATTAGATAGCACTTCAGTTTGGGAAGGTGTAGAACAACCTAATAAAACCATTTTTGCTTCCTTTCTAACCAGTCTGTCTTATGCAGTAATGGGAGTTGAGGGAGTAGCCGTTGGAGTTCCAACCAAAACTTTTTATCTGGGAGATGGTTATACAATAAACACCTCAGCTATTGGTGCTTTAGATTTTAATGATACACAATACTTTTTAAAGCAAGAAAGAACCACGTTAGTAGCTATGATTCCTTTGTCAAATTATTGGTTTTATCCATTAACATACGATGAAGATTTAGAAGAAGGTGCTTATTATGACCCTTTGCAAATGGTACAACTGTGTGATGTTACCCAAGAAACAGTAATGGTTGTGTCCGCTATATTCTTACACGATACAGCTTCTCGAAAAGAATTAGCTCAAATTATGAAAGCTGTTCGTATAGGGGTTAATGTGTTTACAATAGCCATTTCTATAGCCTCATTAGGTTCAGCTAGTCCGTTAATAGCTTTGGCGGCAGCGGCAGATGTTACTTTTGCAACTGCCGATACTATTATTGCCCTAGCCGAAGATGATCTTTCAAAAGAGTTTGTGGAAACGTGGAGTAAAATTTATTTAGTAGGTGGTGTGGTAACAGCAGGGCCTGTATTACTAAACGGAATTTTTAAAGGAGGGGTGAAAATTTTGGATGGAACGGCTAAAGCTGAATTTAAAAATTTTGTAAGAGCGTTTATTTTTAAAGTAGTAATAGAAAAAAATATTGCTAATTTTACAAAAAACACACTACGAATTGTCACTGAAAGCGGAGAACTAGCCTCCATAAGCAACGGATTACTAAACACTGCTAAATTACGACAGTTTAACGAATATGGTGCGATACTAGTTGCAGGTGAAGTTAAAAATGCGGATAAAGTATATACAGAATATGCTCTTGTATATAATGGAGACTTAATTTTTAAAGGCGACAAAGCTACTTTTACAAGAAGAGTTAAAAAGTTTTTTGAAGGAGTCAAAATCAAAGGAATTAAAGATTTCTTAGAGGAATTTGTTGGTGGTAATAATTATGGTGAATCTATAATAAAAACTGCAAATCCTGTAAAAATTGAAGAATTTATTGACGGTTTAGCAAGACTAAAGCTATTAGAAATTTCTAAACCCTTTGAAAAAATAAAAGAAGCTATGCCGTATTTTAATCATCATTTAGTTGATGGTATAGTGGAACAAATACATAAGACAAATTGTGCAAATGTTGTAGAAGTTCTTTTAGAATTTTTAAAGACCGGGAAATTAAGAACGGCTAAACCTTCTGGTTTTCAGTCTTTTGAAAAAATATTATCAAAATGTGAAGGAGGTAAGTTTAGTGATATAACAGGAATGCCTAGATTAGAAGCGGTATTAAATGAAGGGGAAATTGCTATTATTTATGGAGCGCAAAATTACCTCAAAAGTGGACAAGTTGAAGGGCATTATTTTCTAGCGGTAAAAGCTGATAATAAATTACATTTATTAGATGGTCAAACTGGAGAATATGTTTTATTTGCTCAAACAAATGAGTGTCGTAACTTTATCAAAAGAAATTATATAAAATTTATGTACACAAAAGTAGGTAAAATAAAAAAATAAAAATATTATGCTAACGGATCAAGAAATGCTGCATATAGCAGAACGTTATTTAAAAAGATTAGGACAAATAGGTGAGGATATCGAAGTTATGATCTATACTGATGAAATTATTAAAAAATCATACGGTAATATTTACTTTTATAATTCTAAAGAGTACATTTTAACTGGTGACTTTTATAAATCATTAATGGGTAACGCACCTTTCTTAGTAGAAAAGAAAACAGGTAGAGTAGTTAATTTTAGCACTTCGACAGTATTAGAAAAGGAAATACAAGCTTATGAAAAAGGGACATTGGGTGGTAGTTCAGATCTTTATTGGTATCCTGATGAAGATAGGTTTAGTTCAAAATAATTTTCATATTTAAAAAATTAAACTGCAATGCAAAAGTTGTAGTTTAATTTTTATTAAGAGTAGCGAAATCACGCTACTTTTACAAGAAGAGTTAAAAAGTTTTTTGAAGGGCAAAAAGGGAAAGGACTTAAAGAGTATTTTGAGGAGTTTGTCGGTGGAAATAATTATGGTGCATCAATTGTTGCCACAAGAAACCCTGTAAAAGTTCAAGAATTTATTGAAGGATTAGAAAAACTTTCAAAAATAAAAATTGTTAATCCTTTTGAACATATAGAAGATGCCATTGCTTATTTTAACCATAAAGCTGTCGGTAATGTAGTTATCCAAATTGATAAAACAAATTGCGGTAATACGGCAGAATCTGTTGTGGATTTTCTTAGAACAGGAAAAATAAAATTAGCAGAACCTTCAAAAATGCAAGGTCTTGAACAAGTCTCCGCAAAATTTGGAGGAGGTAGTTTTATACCATCAACAATTCCTAGAATGAAAGAATTGATGAAAGAAGAAGAAATTATAGTTATTTACGCTATTAAAGACAAGAGCACACCAATAGTTATTGGTCATTATTTCGTAGGAATGAAAAAAAATGGTGTTTTACATTTGTTTGATGGGCAATCAGGAGAATATGTGATTATTTCTCAAACAGATAGAAAATATGCTAATTTTATACAAAGGAAATACCTAGGATTTCAATATTTAAAAGTAAGATAATAATTAATTAAAAGAATATGATATGCTAACAGATACAGGAATGCTAGAAATAGCAAACAAGTTTTTAAATAGATTAAGCAGAGACAGTAACAATTTAGAGCTTATGTTGTATGATGATATAACAAAAAAAGCATACGGGAATATATATTTCTTTAATTCTAAAAAATTTATTTTGACTGGAGATTTTAAATATGCTTTAGGTGGTAATGCTCCTTTTTTAGTAGAAAAAAAGACAGGTAGAGTTGTTGGTTTTAGTACTTCAACTATATTAGAAGAAGAAATAAAAGCTTATGAAAATGACAAATTAGGATTATGTTTAACTACATATTGGTATCCTGATGAAGATAGGTTTGATTATAAATGATTTTCATTTGATGAAGTTGCAGTAAAATTTGGAGGAGGTAGTTTTATACAATCAACAATTCCAAGGATGAAAGAATTGATGAAAGAGGATGAAATATTTGTTGTTTATGGTATTAAAGAGAAAAATAATATAACAGGGAGCACAAGAGGACATTACTTTGTTAGAATTCCATGTCTTAGAAACTGATATTGGTATTCAAATAGCTGTATCAAATGAAGTAAAACTATTAGAAAAAGAATTCCCTAATTGGAAATTCACATCTAAATTTGGTAAGTAAATTATTTTAAAATTGAATAAAATGGCATATAGTATTATAAAAAAAACAAAAAAAGGGAAAACTAATGAGATTCCAATTTCAACTTATGATTTATTCCATGAATATTGGCTTCCTCTTTTTGAAAAGTATGAGATGACAAATCTATCTAATTGGAAATTTTCTCATGATATTGAAAAAGATGAGTTAAAAGATATTATTCGTGAATTGAATATAATCATCCCACATATTAAAGGTGAGTGGGAAAAAGAAAGAGCTAATTTTATTCTAAAAGAATTAAAATTGATAAAGTTTGAAGATTATCAGTATATAAATGTTGGTTAGAAGTTTCCTTATGAAAATAGGTTTAGTTCAAAATAATAATTTTTTTGTAAATGCAGTCAATAAAATATTATGTTAACAGACCAAGAAATGCTACTAATAGCAAAACGTTTTTTAAATAGTGGTAGTAGACAAGGAACCAAAAATATTGAAATAATTATTTTTTTAGATGATATTATCAAAAAGCCTTATGGCAATATTTACTATTATGATTCTAAAGAATATGTAGAAACAGGTGATTTTAATAAATCATTAGTTGGTAACGCTCCTTTTTTAGTAGAAAAAAAAACTGGTAGAGTAGTAAATTTTGGTACTTCGGGTCTTTTAGAAAACTATTTAAAAGCATATGAAAATGACAAATTAGTACCAAGTTTAACACGCTATTGGTATCCAGATGAGGATAGGTTTGATTATAAATGATTTTCCCAGCTCAGCAAAGTGTTCTATTTAAACAACGTGTCCTTCTGAAAGCTACACAAATGTCTCCTGACTTTGCGTTACAATTTATTTCTAAAGTAGAATGCAATAGAAATACGAAAAAGAAAAAGTGCAAAGTCGGGAGACATTTGCACAGCGTTAATAGGAACTTTTGTCAAACTTAAAAATTTTGAAGAACACTTTGAAGAGATAGATTTTATAAAAAATATTTGAACAATTTAATTCAAAAAATCCTAAATACTATGGACACACCAACCAAAAACCAAATCGCAAAACTTCATCCATCAGTACGAGATGAAGTAACCGCCATCATTCAAGAATGCGACACAGCACTAACAGGCAGAGCCAAAGTAAGAGTTACACAAGGCTTACGAACCTTTGCAGAGCAAGACGCATTGTACCAACAAGGCAGAACAAAACCTGGCAAAAAAGTAACCAATGCCAAAGCAGGGCAAAGCATACACAACTATGGCTTTGCTGTAGATATTTGCTTAATCATAGACGGCAAAACAGCGTCATGGGAAACCACCAAAGATTGGGACAACGACCAAGTAGCCGATTGGTACGAGTGTGTAAAAATATTTGCCAAACACGGTTGGGAATGGGGCGGAAACTGGAAAACCTTTAAAGACCTACCACACTTTGACAAACGTGGTTTTAATTCTTGGAAAAAACTTTCAAAATTAAAACAAGACAAAAACGGCTATGTAATTTTATAAAAAACAGCAACTGCTTAAGCTCCTGCCGTGAAGCTGTTAAACGGCGTGTGATACAGTAATGCATTTTTCAGAAGGAAGGAAATCGGTTGATTTAAAAGTTTTTCCTCTCAAGTTGTATTGGTGTAAAAGTTCACCATTTTTATTTCTTAAAATAATAGTATTGTGTCCATAATTTCTTGGTCGGATACTGCTTATTGGTTTTATCATGTCTTCATGATCAATTCGAGCTTTTTCATAATTATTATAATCGATTTCAATCATTTGAATTCCATTATAAAAATTATAATAAATGGTGTTAGGCCCTTTTTTATCTTTGTCAAATTCGAGGGAAGACATCGTAATTTGACCATTTGAAATGTCAAAAATTAGCAACGATAAAATTGTAAATAAGTAGTTTTTTAATTGCATTGGAATACTATTGATGTTGTGAAACTATAAATAATATTCAATAATTTGACGAACTTTAACAAGATATTAGTGGTGTTTATTCATAAGGCAAAACATAAGGTTGTCCAATTTGGAAGTTATTCAAGTTGATATCGGTGTTTTGAAAAGTATTGGTTTTAATGATATTGCTTCCATCAATAGGAAGTGAAGGATAATAGGAAAACGAGAATTGAAAACTATTGAAAACTAGATAATTGTTATTGATTAAGACGCCAAGTCCAATTTGAGAATACATTTTATTGCTGAAAAACTCATGAT
>JAIFLT010000151.1 GCA_020048955.1 Flavobacterium sp. | reverse complement strand
TTGCGGGGGTTCCAAGAGCTAGTTTGGTGGTAGTCGCTGCTACTTGTGGAATGTTTGATATTCCAACTTTAGGTATTGCGCTAATCTTGCCCATTGACCATTTCTGTGATATGTTTAGAAGTGCAACTAATGTATTAGGTAATGCTTTGGCTACCTCTGTGGTTGGGAAATGGGAAAAAGAAAGTTAAAAAAATTAAAATAAAAAAAAATATAACTAATTTTGAAATCGAAAAAAAACTTTAAATTTATTTTATGAAAAAAATTACTCTATTATTTGTGTTATTGATTTCTGCAATTTCAAATGAAATTAATGCACAAACAGATTATTACACTGTTATTACTGGTACAACAAGTACTCAAGTAAGAGGACCACAAGGCGCATTCAGATACCAAAGAAGTGTATGGTTAATTACTGCAGCTGAAATGTCTGCAGCTGGATTTGCTAATGGAAACGTATTGAATTCATTGGCTTTCAATTATATTGAGGGTTTAGATGTTGCTACAACAGGTAACATACAAATTTACTTACAAAATACTACGGATGCAACAAATACAAAAAATGCTTTATGGACAACTGCTATTGGTGGTATGACAACTGTTTACAATGGCACTATTACATTGCCAACAGATTTAGGGCAATTTACAATGCCATTTACATCAAACTTAACTTATAATGGTGGCGGTGTTTATGTAGCTTTTGATTATCAAAATGCTTCTGGAAATTTAGCAACTACACCAAGTACAATACCTGCTACAACTTCATTAACTGCGGGTACAAAAAGTGCTAATAGCAATACAACTATACCAACTACTCTTGGAAATAGTAATTTTAGACCCGAAACAATATTTGGAAAAAATGTTGATTGTGCAAGACCGCTTAGCGTAGCTGTTCCTTCAACTACTCTAAATTCTGCAAATATCACATTTACTTCAGGTAATCCGGTGAATATTCAATATGGAGCATACGATTTTAATCCTTCAACTGCTGGTACTTATCTAAATGGAGTTTCTTCTCCATATACATTGAATAGTTTGCAACCTAGTACAGCTTATGAAATCTATACTAAGTCAGATTGTGGTGGCTTTTTAGGAACTAGTGCAAACACAGTTCCAGTATCATTTCATACAACTTTTCAACCAACAAATCCAAGTTATAATACAAGTTTTGAAATAGATAATCACCCAAATATTGGTTGGGTTGCAGATGATGAGACTAACGGAACAGATTGGTTTATGAATTACGGAGGTTCGGGTAGTACTTTAGTTCAAAATGGACTGTATTCTTGTATATCTGTAGGTAGTGCTACTGCTCAAGCATCTGGTATTATGTATTCAAGAGGTATCAATTTACAAGCTAGTGGTAATCCAGTTACTATAACTTTTTATGCTAGTAACTATCAAGCTGCTGGAGCAACAAACACTTCAACTTTTTCAATAACTGCAGGAACTAGTCAAACTGCAGCTGCTCAAACTATTGCTGTTGGAACAGGAACAGCAACAACAAGTGCATTTGCATTGAAAACATTTACATTTACACCTCCAACAACAGGTGTTTACTATATTGGTGTTAGAAATACATCTCCTATTAATGGCGTAGCAAACTCAGTTCATGCGTTAATTGTTGACAACTTTACCGTAACGCAAACATTAGCTAATAATGAAGTATTAGAAACTAAATTCGCTACTTATCCAAATCCTGCTAAAAACGTAATTAACGTTGCTAATACTACAGATGCTTTAATTTCTGGGGTTGAAATAACTGATATCAACGGTAGAGTTGTTAAAAACCAACAATTCTCTAACCTTGCCGAAGTTCAAGTAACTGTTTCAGATTTAGCGCAAGGTATTTATACTATGAAAATAGTTTCTGATAAAGGAATTGTAACTAAAAAAGTAATTAAAGAATAATTTATTTTCTTTTCTAAAATAAAAAAAGACTAAGCAATCGCTTAGTCTTTTTTCTTTTTATCACTTCCCATCATAAGGAACACTACTCCAACTAATCCTACGATGACTAAGCCAAATACTCCAATCATAATAAAAGTACCATTATCATGAGAGTAAAGAGGTAACAACAAGTTATTCATAATTTCAATTATTTAGGATACCCAAAAGTATTTAAAAAAAAACATTTGAAATATGACAATTATCATACTAGAGGAATTTAGACTGTAACTCTGGCGTTGGTATCATACAACTCTCTTTTTTTCCGTACCATTTGTATCTATTTCTTGCAACAAAATCATAACAGAAGTTTTTTATAAAATTTGGCAGTACACTAAAATAACTTGCTAAACTAATCCAGCCTCGAAGTTCTTTTGCAATGTTGAAAGCTGCATCTGCTTTAACATAATAAGCTTTTCCAGGAATATAAAGAATCATACTATCCGTTTGAGAAGTATCAACCTTAATATAATCAATAATTTTCTTTCCAAGCTCCGATTGAATTGCAACAAATCTAAAAGTATCTTTTGCATCTTTTTTTATAACATACTGAACTGATGCATCACACAAATTGCATACACCATCAAAAAGTATAATTTTTTTATCTTTTGGTAATCCTTCCATGATTATTTAGGTCTTTCTACAAATTCTAGCATCTCTAAGCTTACTTTTGATGTAAATACACCATAATTTACTGTTGCTTTGTTTTTTTCAATACTATCAAGAGTTCCAACTGCTTTTCCATCAAACATTCTAACTCGGTCACCAATTTTAAGTGCAATTTTGGGTTTCTCAGGAACTTCTTTTAATTTTATTTTTTTCTCTTTCTTTTCTTGACGTATCTCTTCAACTTTAACTTTAACTTCTTCTGCAACCTTTTTCTGAATAACTTCTTTTTCCTTTAGTTCCTTTGCAGTTGCTTTTTTTCGTTTGGAATTTTCAATTTCTACTACTTTTAAAAACTCACCTATAAGTGTCTTTTTATCTTTGTTATTAAAATAATTGGAAGAAATCTCGTCAATCTTTTGCCCCATATAAATCAAACGCTGATTGGCGTCATACAATTCTTGATATCGTTCTAATTTATCTTTAATCTTAGCATTTATGGATTCCATTTTTTTGCTTTCTTCTCGAGCTTTAGATTCTTCTTCCTTCAAATTTAAAGAAGTTTTTTCCATCTTAGACCGTTCTTTTTGCAAAGTTGCAATAGTTTTGTCAAATCTTACTTTGCCTCCTTCAATTTTCTTTTTGGCTCTGTTTATTAACCCAAACGGGATGCCATTTTTTTGTGCTACTTCAAAAGTAAATGAACTTCCTGCTTGACCTAAATGCAACTTATACATGGGCTCTAGTGTTCGTTCATCAAAAAGCATATTGGCATTTGTAGCATTTGGTAATTCGTTTGCCAATATTTTTAAATTTGTATAATGCGTTGTAATTATTCCAAAAGCTTCTCTATGATAAAACTCTTCCAAAAAAACTTCTGCCAAAGCACCACCCAAATCAGGATCAGAACCTGTACCAAATTCGTCTATTAAAAATAACGTTTTTGAATTGCACTTTTTTAAAAAGTAGTTCATGTTTTTTAAACGATAACTGTAGGTACTTAAATGATTTTCAATAGATTGATTGTCGCCAATATCGGTTAAAATTCTATCAAAAAGGAACGTTTCGCTACGTTCATGAACAGGAATTAAGATGCCACTTTGTAGCATTAATTGAAGTAACCCAACCGTTTTAAGTGAAATTGTTTTTCCTCCAGCATTTGGTCCAGAAATAACTATAATGGTGCTTTCAGCATTCAATTCGATAGTTTGTGAATGTGTAACTTCATTTTTGGACTTGTTATTCAAATACAGAATAGGATGCAAAGCATCTCTAAAATATAAACGCTTTTTATCGGTGATGTTCGGAAGAATGCCATTTATTTTATTAGCATACTTTGCTTTTGCTGCAATAACATCTATATCACTTAAAAACTCTTGATAATTTACTATTAATTCATGAAAAGGACGAATATCATTAGTAAGTTGTTTCAAAATTCGTGTAACTTCTTCTTTCTCTTCATATTCTAGGTTGTGTAACTCTCTAGAATATTTTAAAGTTGCCTCTGGCTCTATATAGGCAATACTTCCTGTTTTTGAACTTCCTAAAATAGAACCTTTTACTTTTCTTCTGTACATTGCCAAAACAGCTAAAACCCTTCTGTTTTCAACAAAACTTTCTTTAATGTCATCTAAATAGCCCAAGGAATTATATTGGCTCATTGCCATTCCAAAACTTTGATTGACTTTTCCACGAACCACATTTATATCGCGACGAATATTCAACAAATCGGGAGAAGCATTATCTCTAACTTCACCGTGTTTATCAATAACCTCGTCAATATATTTTACAATTTCTTTAGTTACTTGTATCTCACTTGCTTTTTCATTGAGTTTTGGATAATATTCTTGAAATTTCTTGAAAAATAAAATTAATGTATTTGCCGTTTCTGAAACCGTTGCTATTTTTTTAAAACCAGAAACTTCTAGTTGGCTTCCCTCAATGGCTAAAAACTTTAATTCATTATGTATTGTATCAAAACCATGATTTGGAATAGCATTATTATTGGAGTAGGAGGAAACGTATTCTGAGGTTTGCAACAAATTATCCATCAAAAGATTTTTCTCTTTAAATGGAATAATATCAAGCGCTTTTACTTTGCCTAATTCGGTATTACATCGTTCGGAAATAGTATTTAAAATA
The DNA here is from genome assembly GCA_020048955.1 of Flavobacterium sp. GTDB lineage: Bacteria > Bacteroidota > Bacteroidia > Flavobacteriales > Flavobacteriaceae > Flavobacterium. The sequence goes on along the minus strand of JAIFLT010000151.1, from coordinate 3,889 downwards.
GTGTCAAATTCTAAATCCTGAAGTGTTTTTGTGGTAATAGAAATCATTAAATTTAATTCAAAGTTCAAAGTTACAAAGTTACTCAACAAGAAAGTTATTATATTTGCTAAAAATTAACCTTTGTTTTTCATATTTCTATGTTATGAACAAAAATGAAATTATAAAAATTTTAAAAGAAGAAGAAAAATTTATTCAAAATGAGTTTGGTGTTATTTCTATTGGGCTTTTTGGTTCTTATGCAAAACAAACTGAACATATAAATAGTGATGTTGATTTATTAGTTGAATTTAAAGAACCATCTTATAGTTATTTAATAGGTTTATATCAGTTTTTAGAATCAAAAATTAATTCAAAAATTGAAATCGTTAGAAAAGGACCACATTTATCTAAACGTTTTTTAGATACTATCAAAAAAGATTTAATTTATGTATAACGAAACGTATAAATTTTCATTAGAAACAATCTTTAATCATATTGAGACTTGTGAAGATCGTTTTTCAACAATTCAAACAGCTAAGGATTTTATTAGTTCTAAACATGGAACTATTATTTTATTCAATTGTAACTAGACTTCAAGCAATAGGCGAAAATATAAAATCTATTTTAAGAAAAGAAAATCATTTAGAGATAGAATATCCTGAAATTGAATGGTTTAAAATTATTAGATTTAGAGATTTTATTTCACATCATTACGAAATGTTAGATTATGAAATTGTTTTTGAAATTTGTGAAAATTTTTTACCAAATTTAAAAAAAGTAATTTTATTAGAATTAACAAAAACTAAAAAATAATGCAATACATTTCTAATTCTTGGCAAGAAAAACTCAAAAGCGAATTTGAAAAGTCCTATTGCAAAGAATTAATGCTTCAAGTTGAAAAAGAATATCAATCAACGGTTTGTTATCCTCCTAAAGAGCTGATTTTTAACGCATTTAATTTATGCTCGTTTAAAGATATTCGAGTTGTAATAATTGGTCAAGATCCCTATCACGGATTTGGTCAAGCCAACGGATTGTGCTTTTCTGTCAATGACGGCATAACTTTTCCTCCTTCTTTAATTAATATTTTTAAAGAAATTGAGCACGATTTGACTATTCCTTTTCCAAAATCAGGGAATTTAGACAGATGGGCTAGGCAAGGCGTTCTTTTGCTAAACGCAACTCTAACGGTTAGAGAAAGTGAGGCAGGAAGCCATCAAAAAAAAGGTTGGGAAGAATTTACGGATGCCGTAATCAAAAAAATTTCAGATGAAAAAGAGGATGTTGTTTTTCTTCTTTGGGGAGGATTTGCAAAAAAGAAAGGTTCAAAAATAGATAGAAATAAACATTTGATTTTAGAAACCGGACACCCTTCTCCGCTTAGTGCTAACAGAGGATTTTGGTTTGGAAACAAACATTTTAGTGCTACAAATTCATTTTTAAAGAGCAAAAATTTTAAAGAAATTGAATGGTAAAAATAAACAATTAGAATGGATTTTCTGTTTTAATTTATGGTAAGTGCACTCAAAATTTCTTCTTTCATAAAGGGTCCACCCGGATATTTAGCTGTATAATCTAAATTTAGCCAAATATTGCCACGCTCATCAATGTGATAATGCAATGATTTTCCCTTACTTTCTTCTGGAAAAAGCACTTTTTTAATTACATAATTGATGGTTTCTAAATCGGCTTTTTTTCCAATCAATATTTCAGGATAAATATGCCCATCGGTATGAATAAGTCTTGGAATTCCTCCAATAGAACGAATACAAGCCGCCATTAAAATAGAATGATCATCGCAATCACCAGATAAGTATTTAGCCGATTCACTTGCACTTGCAATATATTCTTTACCTTTTGGATCACTTACATAATTCCAATTGCTATTTATTTCTTTAAAAACCGAAAAACATTGAACAATTGTAAAATAATCATTATATCCTTTTGCGTTTTTAAAATGCTTATTTATAGCCATTAAAGAAAAATTTCTAACTTTAGGATTTGAATAATCGATGGCATTAAGAATTTTAGATTTATTAGGAAAAGGAAGTAGTTTATCTATTATAATATCTTGAGGATAGGGATTATAGCTCATAGTATAAAGCATCGATTGGTAATCTTCATAAACTTTTTGAAAACCATAACTTCCAAATAAAGTTCCATAGATTAAAGCAATTAAATAGAGAAAAATGCTTATCAATGTAATTCTTCGCATTGCCCTTAATATAAGTTGTATTAAAACTAACAGCACTATAAAAAGAAGAATTCTATCGATGTGTAAAGACCATTCTAATTCAATGATATTTTGGTGCAAAATGATAAAAATAGGAATCGCAATTAGCACATTCAAAACAAAAATAATTACCATATCCCACGGTTTTTTTACCGTAAGTTTTTCTTTTAAGTACAGATAATTAAGTTTTGTTTTTTCTATCATTTTAAGAATTTGCAAAAAGCTAGATGGCTTTTACAAGTTCAGCAAAAGTACCTTTTTTCTCAATAATTTTGAGGTCAAATAATTGATTTTGAATTTTGTTTACCATTTTTTCAGATAATGGCTTTTGCGACCATTCTGTTAAACGCAACCATTCTTGAATATCTTCTATTTTTTGATGGTATTTTGTAGCTAAAGTTCTATCAATACTCGGAATTTCTTTGAACTCTTGCGTTGTAATATTTATGATTTCAAGAATTTGAGCAATGGTATTTGGATGTTTTTTTAAAACTTCTTCACGAACTGCAATAACAAAACAAGGCCAAGGCGTAGGACAATCGGCAATTCTTCTAAAAATTCCTTTGTCCACAAGAGGTTTAGTCATAAAACGTTCCCACATAAAATAGTCGGATGCGCCTTTGGTAAGGCTCTCAACAGCGCCATCAATGGTGTTTACAATTTCAAATTGTAGATTTTCGGTATTCCAACCTTGATTTTTGGCATTAATATAAGCCATTAATTGTGAGCCTGAGCCTAATCTTGAAATAGCTACTTTGCCATTTTCTAAATCGGAAAGTGTTTTAAAATTAGAGTTAGCAGCAACATGAATTCCCCAAATCAAAGGACTTTCAACATAAACTTGCACAATTTTAGAAGGATTTCCTGCATTGATATCTTTTACAATTCCTTCAGATAAAATTACAGCAATATCAGTCTCTGTATCGCGAAGCATTTGACACATTTTGCCTGTACCTTCAGGAACATCAGTCCATTGCAAATCGATTCCAACAGCTTCAAACTCGCCATTTTCAATACACAAATGCCAAGGCAAGTTAAAATGTTCTGGAACGCCTGCTATTTTTATAGTTTTCATTTAATGGTATTAAGATTGGGGTATTAAGTATTAAGACTGTTCAGAGAGTTTTTGAATACATTCTTCTCTAATGTTCCAAATTTCATCAAAGGTATAATTTTGATTGGTTTCTTCAATCCATTTTTTCAAGAAAGCTTTGTGATAGTCAACTTTAAAATCGCTAACCTGTTCAGGAATTATCTCGATTTCTTCTAGAATTTCCTCTTTTATTTTATCGTAAAATGATTCTGAATTTGTGACATCTAATAGAACGCCATTAATTTTTAAATAACAATGCGCCTCCGGTATGTAGTCAATTGCATTTTTTGAAAGTAAATCTCCTAATTTAGGTGTATTTACATCGCTCATTTTAAAAATTCCAATGTATAATTTTACGTTTTCAATTTCATTTTTATCAGCATAAACTTTTAAAAAAGCATGTTTTGAGCTACATGTTCCTTTACTTTCAGAAAGTACTAACGAAAAATCATACCTATTGGAATTTCTTCCGTAAGGCACATGTTTTACTTTTTCTATTAGTTCTTCAAAGTTCATAAACTGAAAACTACTTACTGCGACTGCCTACTAATTTTCCACCATTTCCACATCACCCCATCTTTATC
>JAIFLT010000097.1 GCA_020048955.1 Flavobacterium sp. | reverse complement strand
AAAATCAATCAATCATGTTAAAACGTTTTTTTATTCTTTGTTCTGGTGTCGATACTGACATTGTGAACGGTTGTTCCAACGGCGAACAAAACAAATATGCTGGCATTGGAGCCACAGTTTTCTTCACTGCAATTATGGCTTTTATAGCCAGTAGTTATGCGCTTTTTACGGTTTTTGACAATGTCTATACCGCAGTTTTCTTTGGGTTAGTTTGGGGATTTTTAATCTTCAATCTCGATAGATTTATTGTTTCAACTATCAAAAAACGCGATAACTTTTTAGACGAATTTATACAAGCAACACCTCGAATTGCTTTGGCGATTATTATTGCCATTGTGATTTCAAAACCATTGGAAATCAAAATTTTTCAGAAAGAAATTGAAACCGTTTTGTTGAAAGAGAAAAACGAAATGGCAATGGCTAATAAAAAACAAGTGACTAATTATTTTCAAAGTGATGTCGATAAAAACAAAGCCGAAATCGATAGTTTAAAAAGTGATATTGCCAAAAAAGAAAAAGAAGTCAACGATTTATATGCAACTTACATCACCGAAGCCGAAGGAACTTCTGGAACCAAAAAGCTGGGAAAAGGTCCGGTTTATGCCGAAAAAAGATTGAAACACGATGCACAATTAAAACAATTGGATTCGTTAAAAGCTGTAAATGCTGTAAAAATTACTGAAAAGGAAAACAAAGCCAAAACGCTTCAAGCCGACCTTGACAAAAAAGTAACCGAATCACAACCAATAATTGATGGTTTTGACGGATTAATGGCGCGAATTAATGCTTTGAATAAATTACCTTGGTTGCCATCATTTTTTATAATGTTGTTATTTTTAGCCATTGAAACTTCACCTATTATTGCCAAATTACTTTCTCCAAGAGGCGAATACGATTTTAAACAAGAAGATGCCGAAATGAGTGTTAAAAATATGATTTCTCAAAACCGCTATCAAAGTGAATTACAACGAAAAACCGATGCCGATATTTATGATAAAGTCTATGCTGACATCAAAGAAGACAAGGAATTATACAATTATAAGAAAAAAGGGGCAACCGAATTATTAAAACTACAAGCCGATGGATTTGTTGAAAAGCAGAAGAAGTCAATGTAGATATATTTAACCACAAAGAGCGCAAAGAATGACTAATTAATCAAAGAAAATTAACTATGAAAGAATCATTTTATAAAAATTTATCATTGACATTTTTTCTTATAATTATTTGGACAATATATCTGTTTTTTGATTACTTAATAGAACCAAAAGGTTTGTTTTACGGTTTTGGTTTATTAACAAATTTTTTATACAGTTGTTTTTTTGCTCTAGCATTAGGAGCATTAATAATTATTTTATGGGGTTTTATTTTAAAATATAAAGTTAGAATCAACAAAATCAACTTTTTTTTACTGTTTTCAGGAGTATTTAACTTATTGATTTTTATATTGTTTATAATTTCAATAACACTTAAAATTTTAAACTACGACATATATGCTCTTTACCTTTTTGGTGGAAATCTAATTTTATCTTTGATTATAGGATTAATCATTAAAAAAGAATTAAAAATAGAAAACCCGATAGATTAACTTTATCGGGTTTTACTTTATTATAAAAACTTTGCTACTTAGTGTCTATGAGGCAATTACAAATAACTTAAAATTTCATTTTTCAATTTATCGTATTCTCCTTGCATAATCAATCCATTATCTAATAATTTTTTGTAATTCTGAAGTTTTTCAAATAATTGATCTTGCGTTAAACTTGCCAAACCACTTTCGGAATTTAATTTTTCATCCGGAAATTGTTTTTCATTTCTATAACCAGATTGTTCCACTGGAATAATTTCGGCAAAATTAGTAACTTCTTCTGTTGCAATTTCTTCTACTTCTTCAATCACTTCATCATATACTGGAGCAACTTCTTCGACTACTGAACTTGAAGTTGGCGCCGAAACTGGATTTTTTAATAAATCCAATTGTTCTTTGGCGTAAGTATATAATTTTCGAGCTTGATTTTTGGGTAAATAATCAACGGTATGTGTTAAATCTGATTTAGTATTAAAAGTAAAATCGGCACCTAAAATACCTTCTTTTACAAAACTACCCGCAATATCATCCCAATCATAATCTACAAATTCCATAGATAAACCAAGATTTTTGGGTTTACAAAGAATTATTCGCTTGTTAGTAACCACAATACTGTCGGGCAAAATGGTAACTGCTGGTTTTTTTTGCACAGCAATATATCCAATTTCTTCGTTAGACATTAATAAATTATGAAGCTTTGAAGTGATTTTCTCAATCGCTTTTGGGTCTTGGTCTTCGTTTAGTATTTTCTTTAAATTATCAATCATATTGAATGTTTAAAAGTTTATAAGTTTAAAAGATTTAGCAAAAGTAATACCTAATTTTTACTTCTCGATACAATTTCGAAAAAAATCGAAATCACTCGAAGTGCAGTTACAGAATTTCGAAAAAAATCGAAATCACTCGAAGTGACGTTACAGAATTTCGTTCTGAATTTTTTTAGTCAAACTTTTAAAAACCAAATCGTAAGAATGATTTATTTGTTCGTACATCATTTTATCAGTAACATCACTATTAAAATCGATGGTATTCCAATGAATTTTACTCATGTGATATCCTGGATTTATAGCTTCATATTCGGCTCGAAGTTCTAAAGCTTTCTCTGGATCACATTTTAAATTAAGCGATGGCGTACCTTTTTCCCATTCTTTTAAAGAAGTGAGACAAAACATTTTTCCACCTACTTTAAATACCAAAGTATCTTCATCAAAAGGAAAATGTTCGGTTACACCTTTTTTAGATAAACAAAATTCATAGAGTTGTTGAATGTTCATTTTTTAAAGTGATTAGTGATGAGTAATTAGTGATTAGCTTTTGACTATTCACTAATTACTATTTACTTGTTATTATTTTTTCCATCATTTTCTCTGGATGTGCTAATGACTTGAATCCGAATTTCTCGTATAAAAAATGAGCATCAGATGTTGCTAATCGCCAAATTTTAACTTTTTGTAATTTGGGTTCGGTCATCATGGCGTTTATTAGAATTGATGAATAGCCTTTACCACGATGATTTTCATCAATAAAAACATCCATAACATAAGCAAAAACTACATAATCAGTAATTACTCGGCAAAAGCCTATTTGATTATCGTCTAAATAAATTCCGAAGCAAAACGAACTATCAATGGTAGTTTGAACTTCTTCAATAGTTCGACCTGCAGCCCAATAAACGTCTTTCAAAAAGTTTTGAACAAACGGAACATCAAGTTTGGATTTATCTGTTGAAACTGAAATCATTTGATTAACGATTGAAGATTAACGATTGTTGATTTTTGAAGTTTTATAATCAGAAATCATATATCTTCAATCTTAAATAATAATGGTTTTGATGGAGAAGCATCATTTTCAAACGACGCTATTTGCAGATTTAGTATATATTTTCCGTCTTGAATAGTATCTTCTACAAAAATCATTTCGGTTATGGTACAATTTAATCTTGCATCTTGGTTTAAATTATTTACATCTTTTACATTCCAAAATGCTTTGTGTGCCAACAATTTCCCTTCATCTTCTGGTTTAAATTATTTACATCTTTTACATTCCAAAATGCTTTGTGTGCCAACAATTTCCCTTCATCTTCTTCTCTATCAACGCTTGGCAAATCAATTAATAAATGTTGAATTCCGATTTCACGAATGAAAATAGCAGCTTCTTCAGATAAATAAGGCGGATTTGTTTTGGAGTAATTTTTATGTTTTTTCGATTCTAGATTTGGTACTGTTCTTGTGATAATTGCTTCTGTATTTCTACCTTTTGTCACATCGAGCGCAGTCGAGATGCATTTTAATGTAATCACCAAATCACCATTTATATTTTCTGGTGTAATTGAAATCAATTCGGCTGTAAAGAAAAATTGTTTCAAACATTGATTAATGCTGTAAAATTCTCGTGTAATATGTCCAAGACATTCCGTATGTGTGCCGTGTCCGTGTGGATTGAAGAAAATGTTATTAAAATTTGTAGAGCTTCCTTCAGATACTTTTCCAATCCAATTACCAAAAACTACGGGTTCGATTTTTGGTTTTTCAATATACCAAGCAATCGGATTTTCATCCGTGTTTGATAATGGAATGGAAATATCAATTGGTTTTGATAGGTCGATTTGGTATTTATTGTCGATGATTGCAAACATAAGAGAACGCGGATTTAACGGATTTTCAAACGTAGATTTAATGAATTTCTCTGCGTTATTATTTACTCCAAATTTAGCAAAAACAAATCACTTGCAATTCCATCGCTCAAAAATTTTCCTTTTTGAGTGGTTCGTAAAATATTTTCGTCAACAAAAAGCAAATGATCTTCAATATATTTTGCAGCTTGTTGGTTAAGATAGTCTAAATAAGATTTGCCAAATTCGGTTTCAATTCGGTTTAAAGAAATTCCCCAAATGGTTCGTAAACCTGTCATAACATATTCGTTATATCGATCTGTTTTAGTTAAAATTTCGGTTTCTGATGGTAATTTATTTTCAGATATTGATTTTAGATACAAAGCATTATTTGATACATTCCAACCGCGTTTTTCACCATCGTAACTGTGTGCTGAAGGTCCAATTCCGATGTATTTTTTGCCCAACCAATAACTCGAATTGTTTTTAGAAAAATAATTCTCCTTTCCGAAATTGGATAATTCGTAGTGAATAAAATTGTTTTCTTCCAATTTTTCAACCAATAAATTGAAATGTTCTTGCGCTACCTCATCATCTGGTTGTGAAATAATTCCTTTTTGAATAAACGAATGCAAAGCCGTTTTTGGCTCAACGGTTAACGCATAACTAGAAATGTGCGGCACGTTAAAAGACAAAGCCGTTTCAATGTTTTGCAACCATTTTTCATTACTCATATTGGGAATTCCATAAATTAAATCGATGGAAATGTTATCGAAATATTGAATAGCAATTTCAAGACATTTTTTGGATTCTTCTGAATTATGAGCGCGATTCATCATCTTCAAATCGTCTTCAAAAAACGATTGAATTCCAATAGAAAGACGGTTAACTCCAATAATTTTAAGTTCTTCAAAAAGATTCCTACGGAATAACAAACTTGGAAATAAATCATCTGGATTGGCTTCGACCGTAATTTCAGGATTATTAGTTACATTATAATTCTTGTAAACCGCATCAATCAAAAATTTTAAATCTTCAATCGATAATATTGAAGGTGTTCCGCCACCAAAATAAATGGTTTCAACAACTTCATTTTCAAACTCACTTTTACGCATTTGGATTTCTTTGGATATTGCCAAAATCATTTCGTCTTTTTTCTTCAACGAAGTCGAAAAATGAAAATCGCAATAGTGACACGCTTGTTTGCAAAATGGTATGTGAATGTAGATGCAGCTCATTTTTTTGGTGTTCAGTGGCAGTCGGAGTTTACAGTGCTAAGACTGAAAACTGAGACTAAAAACTATTTTTTAACTCGAGATTCATTATCCTTAACAAAAGCATCCCAACCGGTATAACTTTTTTCTCCAACGGTTTTTCCTGAATTGAAAAAATGACAAACGGCCGCTGCCAATCCATCGGTAGAATCGAGATTTTTTGGTAATTCTTTCAATCCAAGAAGTTGTTGTAGCATTTTGGCCACTTGTTCTTTGCTGGCGTTTCCGTTGCCCGTAATCGCCATTTTTATTTTTTTGGGTTCATATTCTGTAATTGGTATTTGACGAGATAATCCTGCAGCCATAGCCACTCCTTGCGCTCGTCCTAGCTTTAACATGGATTGCACATTTTTTCCAAAAAATGGCGCTTCAATAGCAATTTCGTCTGGATGATGCGTTTCTATTAATTCTATAGTTCGTTCAAAAATGACTTTTAGTTTGGTATAATGATCGTCGTATTTACTCAAAATCAGTTCATTCAACTGAAGAAACTGCATTTTCTTGTTGACTACTTTTATCAATCCAAAACCCATGATGGTTGTTCCTGGATCGATTCCTAAAATTATTCTTTCGTTTGCCATTTTCAGTTTTCAGTGTTCAATTGACAGTCATCAGTTGCATTTAGTGAGTAATATTCACACTCAAAACAGTACATTTGCACCAATGATTACAATTCCTCACAAAGCTAAACAATTCTTGGTTTTTACAGTCAAACTTTTGATTGTTGTTGGTGCATTTTATTTTATTTACAATCAATTAGCCTCAAATGACAAATTGGAGTGGGATTTATTTTTGGATTTATTTTATAAAAATCAATCGTTTACTGGAATTTCGTTTATCTTATTTTTTAGTTTTTTGAATCGTTTTTTTGAAATTCTAAAATGGCAAAATTTGGCGCAAGTTGTAAAACCTATTTCTATAAATGATGCTACGAAACAAGTTCTTGCAGCTTTAACTTTGGGTGTTTTTACTCCAGTTGGCGTTGGTGAATATGCCGGAAAAGCATTGTATTTTGACAAAAAAGACACTAAGAAAATTATTTTTCTGAATTTAATTTGCAATGGCGTTCAAATTGTTGCTACAGGAATTTTTGGTATTCTGGGCATGATGATTTTAGGATATTGGCTTTGGAGTTTTGGAATAATAGCTTTTATAATTGCATTCTTTCTATTTTCTTATTTCACTAAAAAAATCAAAATTAATGGCTATTCTATTGAAGATTTAATTGAAAAAATCAATGAAATTCCGAAGAAAATTCATCGTAAGAATTTAATTTTAGGATTTTGCCGTTACTTGGTTTTTTCGCATCAATACTATTTTTTGTTTTTGGCATTTGATGTCGATTTGACTTATTCAACTTTAATGGCAACTATTACGATGGTTTATTTTTTAGCTTCGGTTATTCCGAGTTTTCAATTTTTAGACTTTGCTTTAAAAGGAAGTTTGGCCGTTTATTTCTTTGGTTTACTTGGCGTTAACGAATGGATTGTGGTTTTTGTAACAATGCTGATGTGGTTTTTTAATGTGGTTTTGCCTGTGATTTTTGGAAGTTATTATGTTATGATATTTAAAGTTTTACCACTAAAGAGCAAAGTTATAAACCATTAAGGAAGTTAAGTTCATTAAGATTTATATTTCGTGAAATCTTATAATTTGTGTAAATTGCTTCGCCGATTCGCTGATGCTCGGGTCGTGCAATTCGTGTAAAATCTTTACTTATGATTGAAATTATATTATTTATTGTTTTAGGGATTTATGTTGTGTTTATTTTGCAACTGATATTTGGTTTTGATAAAATAAAATCATTTGTAAGAACGGATGAAAAACCTACAACAAAATTCTCGATAATTGTTCCATTTAGGAATGAAGAAAAGAATTTACCAAAACTTTTAAGATCAATTTCTAAGCTAAATTATCCGAAGGATTTATTTGAAATAATTTTAGTTGATGATTTTTCTTCCGATGCTTCAGAACGTGTTTATATCAAATGGCGAATGGAAAACGGACTGATAGAAACTACGCTTTTAGAAAACTTACGATTATCCAATTCGCCAAAAAAAGATGCCATTTCTAGAGCTATTCCAATTTTGAAACACGAATGGGTTGTTACTACTGATGCAGATTGCATTGTGAAAAAAGATTGGTTGCTGACTTTAGATAATTTTATTCAAAAAAATAACGCCGAAATGGTTGTTGGTGCTGTGGTATATAAAACCAAAAACAACTGGTTTCATCAATTTCAGCAATTGGATTTATTGAGTTTGCAAGGAACAACGATTGGAAGTTTTGGCATTGGAAAACCGTTTATGTGCAACGGAGCTAATTTTGCCTACACCAAAAAACTTTTTAATGACATTGGAGGTTTTGGCGGAAACAACAAATTGGCAAGTGGCGACGATGTTTTTTTATTGCAAAAAGCATTGAAAAATCACGCAGATAAAGTTCATTATTTAAAAAATACCGCTACCATTGTAAAAACAAAACCCGAAAATGATTTGTACAAATTGTTTATGCAACGCGTTCGTTGGGCAAGTAAAACAACCGGATATTCTGGATATTATTCAAAAAGTTTGGCAATTGTGGTACTGGCGATGAATGGGTTGCTAGTTGCGAGTTTCGGGTTGCGAGTTTCGGGTTTTTTAAATTGGGAAACATTACTGATTGTTTTTTCAATTAAATATTTTGTGGATTATTTGTTGCTTTTGAAATCGAATCAATTTTTGAGAAAAAATAAATTTATCTTTCCACTTGCAAGTAGTTTGGTTTATCCATTCTTTTCAAGTTTTGTTGGACTTTACTCTCTTGTTGGAGGTTTTACTTGGAAAGGAAGAAATTTTACTAAATAATTATTTTTTAGTTTTAATTATAATTGGTAAAACAAATTGTGTTTTTACAGGAATACCACGTTTTATTGCTGGATTAACTTTTGGAAAATCCACTAATTTTAATCTTATAATACTATCAATTTTAATGGTATCATAAGCAACTGTATCTATAGGAAATTTTGGTTCAAACTGCATTGTAGCATCTGGATTGACCGAAACTCTAACCGCTAAAGTATCTAATTTTGGAAATAAAACAGACAAAGAGTCTACACATAGCTTCTGTTGAATTGCACTTGTTAAAAATTCAAAAAAACATTGTTTACGTAGTGTTTCATCTGAAATTGCTTCACAATCGGCAACAGATGGATATTCATCTACTTCTTTCCAATTAATTTCCTTCATTTGTTTGTTTAATAATTCTTGTTCAGAAGGCACTTGCTTGTCAAAATATTGACAAGAAACTACAGAAAGTAACAAGATATAGAAAGTGATTTTTTTCAAATGATTATTGTTTGAATTTTAAATATTAGGAACAGCTTTTAATAAACCCTTGATGCTTGGCTCTTTTAGTCTCTTCCTTTTTGTTTTTATACAAAAGTCCTAATTTTTCTGAATAAAAAGTAATTTTATTGGCGCAAATACAATGTTTTTCTTTATTTAATACCAAAAGGCTATATAAAATAGTCTAAAGATCAAACCTAAAAGTTCTAAAAAACAAAAAAGCCATCCTTAGATTCTGAAATAAATTCAGAATAAATGGAAAGCTTTTCATTGGTCTAACTACTAAACCGAGCTACGAGTTACAAAGTCGTAGCGAAACAACACAACTAATTTTGAATGAACTTAAAAACTTTAACTATTGTTCTACTATTCATTTCATTTGCTTTTTTGGGCAAAAAAGCACTTCATTTCTGAAGTGCTTTATCAATTTTGCGGTCTGGACGGGACTCGAACCCGCGACCCCATGCGTGACAGGCATGTATTCTAACCAACTGAACTACCAAACCATCGCTTTATTAATTTACCAAACGCTTATTTTAAAAGGAGTTGAGTAAACTTGTTTGCGGTTGCAAATATACACACGTTTTTTATTTTTGCAACTATTTTTTTTATTTTTTTGAATTAATTTCAATGAAATCAACCAAAGTTTTGTTTTTCAACTAAGTATGTAGTAAGAATTTTTTCAAAATTTGCCCCCACATTTACCGGAACATACTTAATTTTGTTCTGTGCACAAGTTAAAGACAACTTTTTGAAGTAATCGGAAACGTTTTTTTCATATTCTTCTTTAATATTCTCAGCGTATAAATTGATAATTTCGCCCGATTCTACGTCTATAAACTTTCTAGGGGTGTTATCAAAATTAAAGTTTAACTCTGTTTTTTCATCAATTACATGAAAAACCACTACTTTATGTTTGTTGTGTTTTAGATGTTGTAATGCGTTAAAAAGCTGTTCTTGATTGCCCTCTTGAAACATATCTGTAAAAAGCACAATCATAGAACGACGGTGCATTTTTTCGGCTATTAAATGGAGGTATGTAATGGTATCTGTGTTTTTAGGAATTTTAGAATTTTCAAGTAAATTTTCTAATTGATTTAACAACATTCTATGGTGTCTATCACTGCCTTTTTCGGGTGCATAATATTCGTAAGAGTCTGAAAAAACACTTAATCCAACGGCATCTCTTTGCTTCTTTAATAAATTCATTAATACTGCCGAAGCTAGTACAGAAAAACCAATTTTACTTTCATAAAAAGGTTGATCGCTTTTCAATTTTGGAAAATGCATGGAAGATGAATTATCAATAATTAAATGACAACGAAGGTTGGTTTCTTCTTCAAATCGTTTGGTATATAACCTATCTGTTTTTGCAAATAGTTTCCAATCAATGTGCTTGGTACTCTCGCCAGAATTGTAAATTTTATGTTCTGCAAACTCTGCAGAAAATCCATGAAATGGCGACTTATGCATCCCGGAAATGAATCCTTCAACAACTTGATTTGCAAGTAATTCAAGATGTTTAAAACCCGATATTATTTCTTTTTGTTCTTCAATCCTCATAGTTCAAATGTAAATAAAAGTTTATGAGTTTAAAAGTTTATGGGTTTAAAAGTTTTAGAAAGTTTTTATGCTTTTTTACTTTTACAAAAATAGAATACTAATTAGCCCTGATGCAAGGGAAAAACCTCGCCTTTTTTGCGAGTTTTGGAAAGGCAGCAGGAATAGGGATTACTGAAGATGCCCGAATGATTCGCTCATAAAAAAACCCTTAAAAAATTTCTTCTCAAAGGGTTCAAAAACAATTATTACTAATTTATTATAATAATGCGTCTATAGCATCTGTATATGTTTTCTTTGGGGCAACGCCTACTTGGCGACCAACAACTTCGCCATTTTGGAAAATTAAAACGGTTGGAATGTTTCTAACGCCATATTTTGCTGCAAATTCTTGATTGGCGTCTACATCTACTTTTCCTACTACAGCTTTTCCTTCGTATTCTGTAGAAACCTCATCAATCACTGGTCCAACCATTCTACATGGTCCGCACCAAGCTGCCCAAAAATCTACTACTACCGGTTTATTTGATTTTAATACTACTTCGTCAAAAGTAGCATCTGTTATTGCTAATGCCATATATTTTTGTTTTAAGTTTAAAATTGTTTTAAGTTTCAAGTTACAAATATAGACAAACAATTTAGAGCTAAAATGGTACTTAGATTACTTTTAGCTATTTTTTTATTGATAGAATTGATTGATAAAAAAACGCTTACTCTGAGCGCGCTGTTCTATCGAGAAGCGGAGTAAGCATGTCTATTATAAAATATCAAGATGGTATGGATTGTTTACCGAAGTTTTACCGAATTTTTTTAACAGTTCAATGAAATCAACTTTATTATTGTTTTCTGAGATAAATTCTTGAACCTTTGGTTGCTTTAAAGACGGAATACGACTTGCAAAAAAAGTCCATAGCTCATTAGATTGATATTGTTTATCTTTATTTGGAAACTCAATCAATGGACGAAAATCTTGTTGCTTCTTAAACCAATCTGAGTATTCAAAAAACCAAACTCCATTGTTGTAGGATAATTTTCCGATTTCATGATTGTTGTATTTTAAAAAAAACACAGGATTACTCTTAACTATATTTACACTATTAATAGAGTTGTTTAAAGATGAATTGATTAGTATTTTTTTGAAAAAATTTTTCATGTTTATTTAAGTATTTGTTCTAATAGATTAAATCTTTTTTCAAGAACTATTTGAATTAATGATTTTCTTTCATTAACAAACAGTTTATCAAATTTTGTGCCTAATAAATTGACACAATTTGATAAATTTTCCTTACTAGACCATATTGCAACATGTTGTTCATTGAGATAATTATTTGCTTTCAAGTATTTGATTAAATCAAAATGATTACACTTTGAGTTATTTGGAATACTTATTTTTGGCACTGAACTTAAAACGTATTTATCCAATTGCTTATTGTTTGGATTATTCAATTCCTGATGCAAAGATATAACATTTTTATCAGATTTGTTCCAAAATAATCCACGTGCAGAATCATAAACTGGTGAGAAGTATGGTTTATGCTTATTTTTAATATGTGATATTACACCCCAATTGTAATACATTGTTTCCTGTAAATGAATCAAACAATAACATATGAAAAAATGAATTCAAAATACAATCAGCATCTTGTTTGTAAATACATTTAATGGCGTTTATAACATCCAAAATATTTACATCATCTTTTAATTTTTTTTGTCTATCTAAATCATCAATCCAAGCTGTACTTTCCTCATTCATATAACTTGACAAAATATCGGCGCCATGTTCTAACATTTGCTCGTTAGTATGAAAATGTTCGCTAAGAAAACGAATATAATTTTCAGCAAATACTAATTT
>JAIFLT010000045.1 GCA_020048955.1 Flavobacterium sp. | reverse complement strand
TACTATAACATCTACAAATTCTGCATTAAAATCGTCAGGTAAAATAATGTTGATGGTATGGTTTTTAACTTTTACAGTTTGTCTTATTGCTTCCATAGTTTCTTTTTGTTAAAGTTATGAATTATTCTGATGCTAATCGTTCTTGCTCTAATTTCTCTGCCAATCTTTTTTCAATGATAGGCGTAATGAGTGTTTTGCGCGGATTTTGTTTTACAAAAGGATACAATTCCAAATCGTTTTTCATGCTATCGTTTTTGTTTGGATATTTGTTGGTTCCTAATAATATTTCTTTACCGTTTTCGAACAATTCTTGTTCTTTATTGGCACTTTCGCTGATTTTTCGTTGAATTGTTCCTTCCATTAATTGAGTAATTAATCCACCGTTTTTTTCGATCTCTTTGAATAATTCTAATGCTTTTTCTGCCAATTGTTGGGTTAGATTTTCAATATAATAAGCTCCATCTGCTGGATTATTTACTTTATCAAAATAACTTTCGTGCTTTAATACCAAAAGTTGATTTCTAGCTATTCTATCACCAAATTCGTTGTCTTTATGATACAATGCATCGTAGGGTAAATTGGCAATAACATTAGCTCCACCTAGAATTGCACTCATGCATTCTGTAGTGGTACGAAGCATGTTTACGTTATAATCGTAGATGGTTTTGTTTCTACGAGTTGGTGTTACAATAATATTACAATCAAAATTATGATGGTATTCTTTAGCTAAAGTATTGAACAAAAGGCGTAAAGCTCTTAGTTTTGCAATTTCGAAAAAGTAGTTGGTGCCAACTGCAACTTCAATAGTTATGGGATGTTTTATTGCAGTAATTCTATTGAAATATTCATTAGCGTGTGCCAAAGTATAAGCTAATTGTTGCACCATATTGGCTCCGGCATTTTGATAAATTCCTGAACTTATATTTAGGTAATGAATTGCTGATGAACTTGCAATAGTGTTTAGATTTTCAAAATCACTTTCAAGGTTTTCAAACCAATTTCCGTCTTTAGTAAGTTGCCCAATTGGATCAATTTGCATAACAAATTTTGCCTTATTTTTAGCAGCATATTCACTTACTTTAGTTGCAAAATCGATGGATAGAAATGGTAAATAAAAATAGTAAGTTGTTTTTTCTAAAGGTAGATTTTGCATTAAATCTGCAATAGAAATAGTATCATTTTCTATCGTAAAACGAATGCTTTCTGCTCCACGATTAAGTGTGTCTAAAGCTCGTTCGTTTGATTTTTTTACGTCGTGAACAAAGATGTTTTGAAGAATTTCAAAAGCTTTTTCTGGAGAATTTATTGAAATTTTAGAATCTGTTTCTTCCACTTCATCATTGTGATAAAATGGTTTTACTTTAATGCCTTCTGGACTTTCCCAAACGAGTGTTTCGTTGTAATCGGCGCCTTTGAGTTCGTATTGAATTTGCTGTTTCCATTGTTTGGAACTAACGGTTTCAAAATCTGTAAAAAGTGGTTTATTTGTATTCACAAGTATTTTGCTTTTTGATACTTCAAATTTAGTCAAAAATTATCTTTTTTTTGAGATTTAAAGTTGATTTTTTGCAAAATAGGTATATACTTTTTGTTATTATTTTTTGATTTTGTGGTACAAAGTATCAGTTGTTATTTTCTTGTGTGATTTCTCCTGCGTCGAAATGACAAAATTGGATTTATGTTTTCTTACTTATACCATAAATTTTCATCAAAATAATTGATGTTATCTTTTTGTACAAAAAGCTTTGCTTTATATTCAAAATTATCTTTCGGAATAAAAGAATTGTCGTCATCTTCCTTAATATTGTTTAAAGTACTATTTTTTTTAGTGACAACAAGTTGAAAAAATATTTTATTTTGAATTGAGTATGACAGAATTTGTTTAGATGTTTTTTTTAAGCTGTCAATTACAAAATATTTTTCTCTAAGTTTTAGCGTATCAGTTGTTAATATTGATTTCTTTTTCCATCCTTGAAAAAAGCCACAGTTTAAGATTAATGTACTATCTGAATTTTTTGTAACAGTAAATGAATTATAATCTGAACCAATGAAATTTAATGAATTATTATTGAATTTTATTTTTGTAAAATCCCAATTTGTTGTATTGGAATCAATTTCATTTTGTTTGCACGAAATGAAAATTATGAGAATTAAAAATGAAGCTATTGTTTTCATTATTTATTTAAGATAAATTTCTTTATTAACGCTAACTCTAGTTTAGAGTTCACAATCTAGCCCTGATTGAAGAGAAAATAGCTTTGCCAAAGTTTTAAACTTTGGCAAAGCTATTGCAACGAAAAGCAGGATTTGCCATTATAAAAATGCCTACTGTTTCGCTCTTTCTAAACTATCTTTGATTTTATCTTCTTCTATATCAATTATATAAATATCTTCGCTGTCTTTTTTCATGTAGTATTTTTCACGAGCATATTTTTCTGTTTGACCTGGGTTATTCAGGTTTTTAATGCTTTGTTGATCTTTAGCAATTTCTTCTTGGTAGTATTTTTTATTGTCTTCTAGTTCGTTTATTTCTTTATCTAAAATTCGGCTATCCATATAGGAATAATTGTCAAGGAAAAGCATCCAAACAATGAAAAATACAGAAACCAAAGTGTATTTGCTTCCTAAAAATTTTAGAAACGGATAATTACTGATAAGGTTTTGATACCAATTTTTCATTTACTTTTGGGTGTAAAATTAGGTCAAACGTTGGCTGATAACGGCACGAACTACATCAATGGCTACAGTATTGTATTTGTCGTTTGGAATAATAATGTCGGCAAATGCTTTGGTTGGTTCAATAAACTGTTGGTGCATTGGTTTTAGCGTTGTTTGGTAGCGATTTAAAACTTCTTCCATGTCGCGACCACGCTCGGCAATATCTCGTTTTAAGCGGCGAATTAGTCGTTCATCAGAATCGGCGTGAACAAAAACTTTTACGTCAAACATCTCGCGAAGTTCGGGGTTGGTTAAAATTAGAATTCCTTCAACAATCATTACTTTTCTTGGATGTGTTGAAATAGTATCGTTGGTTCTGTTGTGCGTAACGAAAGAATATACAGGTTGTTCGATGGTTTTTCCGGCTTTTAAATCTTTTAAATGTTGTACTAAAAGTTCAAAGTCAATGGCACGTGGATGGTCAAAATTGATATTGCTTCTTTCTTCATAACTCATACCTATGTTTTGTTTGTAGTAAGAATCTTGAGAAATGATTCCGACTTCAGTTTCAGGAAGTTCGTTCATAATTTGGTGAACAACAGTTGTTTTTCCCGAACCTGTTCCGCCTGCAATTCCGATGATAAGCATAGTAGTATTGTTGTGTTATTATTTGTACAAAAATAGCATAAAAAAAGTCAACATCAAAAATCAATTTCAAAAGTCAATTTTAAAACTTCCAACTTCCATCTTCAAGCTTCTAACTTTTAAAACTTCTCAAAAACGCCTAGACCAAATAAAGCAAAATCATATTTAATAGGATCATTTGGATCTAATTTTCGGAGACTGGTGTCTAATTCTGACAATGCTTTTGCGTCGTTTTGTTTTCTTGAAAGTAATTCTAATTTTCGAGCCACATTCCCGGAATGAACGTCAAGCGGACAAGATAATGCTGAAGTCGGAATGGTTTTCCAAATACCAAAATCTACTCCTTTTTTATCGTTTCGAACCATCCAACGAAGAAACATATTGATTCTTTTGGCTGCCGAATTATTTAATGGGTCAGAAATGTGTTTTTGGGTGCGATTTTGATGATTGATTTCGAAGAATAGTTTCTTAAATTCGGAAATACTTTTTTGCATAGAATCTTTTTCACTATTTTTTGCAAAAATAGCTTCCAAACCATAGTGATTGTTGTAAATATTTTGCAATCCTTTGACAAATGTAATCATATCTCGACCATTAAAGGTTCGATGTACAAAATTTTCTAGTTTTTCTAGTTGATAGTCTTGATGATTTAGGATAAAATCGTAAGGCGAATTACCCATTAAATCCATCATTTTTTTTGCATTATTGATAATCATTTTACGATTTCCCCAAGCAATTGTAGCGGTTAAGAATCCTGCAATTTCAATGTCTTCTTTCAAAGAAAAAGCATGCGGAATTTGTATTGGATCACTTTCAATAAATTTTGGATTGTTGTATAATTCTACTTTCTCGTCTAAGAATGATTTTAGTTCGGAATTAGTCATTTTCATTGATTTTTTTGGCATAAAATCCGTCTTTTAAATCTTTAGTTCTCTGTTGTGGAATGATATGAAAGTATTTTTTGAAATATGCAATTTGGTCTTTATTTACGCAAGGTAGGTTTCCGTTGCCGCTTGCCCAAAAAAAGTCGTTTTGGATAGGTGAGTTGTATTTTAAATTTCCTAATTGTATGACTTCAAATGCAGTATTGTTTTTAGTGTTTTCATAAGGAAAAATGATATTTTTTGTTGAAAAATTACTGAGTTCCATCATGAATTTGTAATTTGAAAAGCGGTTTAAATTGACAGGAAGACATAGAATTAGTAGCGTTGGAACTAACGAAAGCAAAAAAACAGTATTGATTATTGTTTTGTTTTGAAACAAACAAATAAAGCAAAATAGCGAAAAGAGTAATATAAAATTCATAAAAAATCTGTATTGAGGCGATGTTGCAAAAAGGATAATTAATTGCAAAACCATCAAAACATAAAGTAACCAAACTGCTTTCTTGTTTTGAAATTTATAGATAAAAAAGGGTGTAATTAGAATGAGTAAAATACTTAATTTATTGAATAATCCATTGAGTTTTGGAAGTGATAGCCATCTTAAAAACAAATCGAAAGCCGACATAGAATTGTATTGTGGCAAATCGACGAAATAACCGTAATATTTGAGTTGGTCGTAATAAAAACTTTCAATACTATCAGGAATCGCATAATCCATAGTTAAGGAAGCAAACAATTTAGATGGGAAAACTGGCGAACCACAAATAATCATGTTTTTGGTTATAAAAAGCACTAAAACGATGCTTGCCAGTAAAAAAGATTTTGTTAAGTTTCTTGAAAGAATTTTGAGGTTTTGAACTAATAATAGAATCGGAATTAGTACAAAAGTTAAAGTTGTATTTTTAATATAAAGGGTAAAAAGTATCAGAATTACAATCAAATTAAATACTTCAACAGTACATTTTTTGAAATTTTCTAGAAAGTAAAAAAAGAGTATAAACGATAAAACATAAACCGGAATATCTGGCGATGGTGCACTTATAAATTGAAACAGAAAAATGCTTGCTATTGGAAATAATCCTATTAAAAGATAATTGGAGTTTTTATTTTGGTAAAATTCTTGAAGTTTTTGAATGGAAAATAATGTTCCCAACAGAAGAATAAAACCACTTAAATCATTGAAATTGGAATACAGAAACGAAAAATTAAAAACACTTTGTGTAATGTGCCAACCACTTGTTTGACCAAGAAAAAAATGCAAATTCACAATTCCTTTAACAAAACCAAATTCATTAATCCATTTGATGGTCTGAATGTAATAAGATTCATTATCAATAACATAAGGAATAGAGCTGCATTGAGCAACAATCATTACAGTGATTAGGAATAAAAAGAGTTGCAGTGTTTTTGATAGTGATTGTAGTTCAATCCAAAAGACTTTATAAATTTTAATAATTTCTTTTTGGAATTTGAAATAAAGTAAAATATTTAGAATCAAGAGAAAAATATGAAACTCAATGTTAATTCTGCCAAAAATTGCCCAAATGCTTGCAAGAATAGTAACAGAAAACAATCCTAAAATGGATGTAATCGTAAAATTTATATTTTTCAATCCAATATATCTATCAAAACCAAAACCAAGATTGATTGTGGTGAAGAGAATATAAATCCATGATAGAAGTATTAGTAGCATTTATTTATAGTTTCGGGTTTTGAGTTCTGGGTTAGTTTTTGTTGAAGAGTTTAAAAGTTTAAGAGTTAGAAACAATTCACAACCCGCAACCCGCAACTTTTTTAAACACTAATTTGTCCGTCAACCATCACCAATTTTCGGTCGGCCATGTTGGCTAATTCTTCGTTGTGTGTTACAATTACAAAGGTTTGCCCAAATTCATCACGCAGTTTGAAAAACAATTGATGTAAATTTTCTGCCGAAGCCGTATCTAAATTGCCAGAGGGTTCATCGGCAAAAATCACTGCAGGTTTGTTAATTAATGCTCTTGCTACAGCTACTCTTTGTTGTTCACCACCTGAAAGTTCGTTGGGTTTGTGATCAATTCTGTGTGATAATCCTAAATATTCTAATAATCTTTTGGCTTCTATTTCGGTTTCTTTCTTCTCTTTACCACCAATAAATGCTGGTATGCACACATTTTCTAGAGCCGTAAATTCTGGTAATAATTGATGAAATTGAAAAATAAATCCCAAATGTTGATTTCTGAATTTAGACAACAATTTATCGTTCATTTTTAAAATGTCTCCATCATTTATAGATAATGAGGTTCCGTTTTCAAGAGAAGGTTTGTCTAACGTTCCAAGAATTTGCAATAACGTTGTTTTTCCGGCACCAGAGGCACCTACAATAGATACAATTTCTCCTTTCTTTATATGTAAATCAACCCCTTTTAAGACTTGTAAACTATCGTAAAACTTATGAATATTTTTAGCTCTAATCATGCTTCAATTTTTCACAAAGTAACAAAGTATTTTATAAAAAAATGAGTGATATAGATTTTTTTTATCGTTGAATAAATAATAAATAAAAGTTAAAGAAAATTTTTTGTTTAAAAATATTGTAAATTTGTTAAACAAAATAATCTCAAAAAAAATAGCCATGAACACATTAATTGAAAAAGAAATTTACGAATTGATTGGCGATAATCATCAGATGACATCGGCAGAAACACCTTTACGTCCTGATGCATTTGACAAATCTGATGCAGACAAAATGCAAACCATCGAAAAGCATTTCCATAGTATTATGGAAGAAATGGGATTAGACATGACCGACGATAGTCTTCAAGGAACACCTCACAGAGTTGCTAAAATGTTTATTCAAGAAATATTTTCTGGACTAAACCCAGCTAATAAACCAAAAATATCTGTTTTTGACAACAGTTATAATTATGACAAGATGTTAGTGGAAGCTAATATTAGTTTCAATTCCACTTGCGAGCATCATTTTCTTCCAATAGTAGGTAAAGCACACATTGGTTATGTATCTAGCGGAAAAGTTATTGGATTGTCAAAATTAAACAGAATAGTTGATTATTATTCTCGTCGTCCTCAAGTGCAAGAGCGTTTGATTATGCAAATTTACAACGAATTGAAAACAGTTTTAGAAACCGATAACGTAATTGTTGTAATGGAAGCAACGCATTTGTGTGTGTCAAGTCGCGGAATCAAAGACGAATCGAGTTATACTTCAACCATTCAATATGGAGGAATTTTTAATGAAAAAGAAAATAGAAACGACTTTTTCAACATGATTAATCAGCCTAAATAATTTGGCATTAGTTTTGTACTATCATTTCCAAATTATAAATTTAATTAGAAATGATAGTACAATCAAATGCATTGACCAACTTAAGTAACAAACAAAGAAATTTATTTTTAGGTGTTTTTCTTGATTTGGTTGGTATGTTAACGTATTTGGTTCCGTTTTTTGGAGAGTTTGCTGATACCATTTGGGCACCATTAGCCGCTTTTGTATTGTCATACATGTACAAAGGTTCTATTGGTAAAGTAGGTGGAACAATAGCGTTTTTAGAAGAAATTTTACCTTTTAGTGATTTTATTCCAACATTTACGCTGACATGGATTTATACTTATGTGATTAAAAATCAAGAGGATAATAACTTAAAGGAACTTTAATAGTTCCTTTTTTTATTTCTCAAAAAAATCGGCGATAAATCCTAGTTTCATGCTACGAAGCATTTTCTTTTCAAAAGCCCAAAAGAATTTGAATTGACCGAACAAGAATCCGAAACTTACTAGAAGAACTTGGTACACCGGAAATATCATTACAATATATAAAGGATAATATAGCCACAAGGATATGGTTTCTTTTGAAATTCCAAAAAGGGCTAAAATGGGTTTTGCAATAAGAGCTGAAGTAGAACCAGTAGCTGCAAATACAACAAGTATTATAATGACTTGCCAATCTGATGTTATGTTCCAACGTTCTTTAAAACTACTCATTTTTTTAAATATAGTACAAATTTACTCAATTTATGGACGTGGTACAAATCCGGCGAGTTGTTGTTTGTAGGTTATTTGAAAATAAATGAAATAATTATAAATCAAGTAGTTTACTTCATATCCATAGTGAATATTTGAATCGTAATTAATTTGCATTTCATATAGATTGGAATTGTATTGTTGCAATTGTCTTGTTCGATTATTCCATTCATTTACGTAGATTTTGTTTCTGTTTTCCAAATAACTTTCCGAATAAAATCCTCTTGGTCTTGCTTGAGAATTTAGCCAATAGGTAAATCCTCCATCAATGATTATTACTTCATATTCTAATTCATCATTAGCAATTCTGATGGTATCTGATGTTTTTACATTATTTTCTTTAGTATTTGAAACTGTTTTAGTTGATGAGGAACATCCAATTATAAAAAGAAGTAAAGTAAAAATGTAAATTAGATTTTTCACTGAATTATTTTTTATAAAGTTACTAAAATTCAATCTATTATGATT
>JAIFLT010000068.1 GCA_020048955.1 Flavobacterium sp. | reverse complement strand
TATTTCCTTAAAAAAGAATTTAATAAATAATTCTCCACTTTACGGTTTCCCGTAAAATACTGAATTTTAATGTGTATAAGTTTGAACTCTATTAACAAGTATAAGAAACACAAAATGTTAATAAAATATTTAGCTCTGCATTCTGGTTGCAGACCTAATGGTTAAAATTGTAATCTGATTTGGACATAAAAATTATCATAAAAATACACGAACTGCTCAAAGCAGATAACGCTGGAAATTCAGAAGAGCTTTCTAAAAGACTCGGATTATCAGTTCGTTCAGTATACAATTATGTAACTTTTATGAAAACTGAACTAAATGCTCCAATCAAATATAATTCACAAACCAAAAATTATAATTATGATAGAGTTTGTGAGTTGTGTTTTAGGGGGTGAGAGAAAAATTAAATAATGCTCAAATCAGCTAAAAGTTGGCTGGGAGTTGTTTCTAAAGCATGAGCTATTTTGAATAACAAATTAACGGTCATTCCTTGTTGGTTTTCAAACAATCTTCGGATGGTTTTTTCATCACAATGAGCGGCTTTAGCAAAGGCAAGTTTGTTGCCATTGAACTTTTCCAAGAATAGTAAATGTATTCTTTTGATTAGTTCTATTTGTATTGCATCGAGCTCATTTTGCATAAAGCAAAGTAAAACAACGAAAGAAAAATAAAATTTAAAACGATACGGCTTTTTGGCCGAAAGTGATTATATTTGACAATAGAAAAAAAATGAAAATGATTAAAATATTTACACTATTTGTGTTTTTTGTTACCACCACAATTTACAGCCAATCTTATCTTGGTACGATTACTAAACAAGTAAATTTTAGAGAGGGATCTAGTACAGAAGACAATATCATTAGTTTCTTAAAACCAAACTCTGATGTCTTTATTATTTCTCTTGAAACTGAAAATGATTATTATAATGTTATTGATATAGCCACGGACAGAGAAGGTTACGTTCATAAATCGTTTGTTAAAATCGGCAAACTAGTTAGTAAAAGTAATGAAAGCGTTTTTACACCAACCGGTCAATCGTCAAATTACGACCCTGAAGTGAAAATATTCAATAATACGAGTAAAACACTAACGTTAAAGTTAAATACACAGTTGTATTATTTCAGCCCATATGAAACAAAAAATATTACACTAAGTCCTGAAAAATATGATTTTAGAGCTTCTGCACCAGGAGTTATTCCTTATATTGGAACCGAAAGACTAAAAAGTAATCAAGGATATTCTTGGGAGTTTTATATAAGCACTAGTAGAAGGTAAGAGGTTCAAAAATTTATAATAAAAAGTAATTTTTCAACAATTTTTCACATTGATTTAGAAATGAATATAATCAAAAACAACCCATACAGGATAATAGGAATATTAGTTGGTACTTCAACAAGAGAAGAGCATTCTAAAACTAAAAAACTCAAAATGTATATTGGTGCTCAGCAAGAAGTACCAGAAGATTTCAGTTTTCCAATTATTGGTTTATTAAATAGAAATATAGAAAATGTAGAAGATGCCATTTCAAAACTTAACTTGAATAATGACCGTGTTAACGCTTCGATTTTTTGGTTTTATAATGGAAATGCTATAACAGATGAGCCAATGTTTGATACTTTAAAAGCTTCAAAAGAAGAAGCTAAGGAAGCAATTGATGTCTGGATAAAATTAGCAGCAGCAGATGAAGTCACAAAAAGAAACGCATCGGCTTTTCAAAACCTATCTACTTTATATTTAAATAGTGCTTTAAATAATGAAATTATTTCTAAAAATAAACTCGAGAAAGGAATTTCTTTAAAATTGAAGTTTTTAGAAAGTGATTTCTCAAATGATTTCATTAAACTTTCTTCAGATGAAACCTATAAAGTGTCTAAAGAAGCTTTACAAATATACTTCTTAACTCAAGTTTATAACGAAATTGAAAAGGTAGATGCAGCCCTTGTGGAATGGTATCTTGAATGTATTTCAAAAATCAATTTTACAGCAAAGCAAAATTATTTAAATGATTTTGTTTCAAAACCTATTGAAGTTTTAAAAAATCTTATCGAGGAAAATAAAATTGTCAGAAAAGAAAGCCCCAGTAAAGCTTATGTTTTAGGAAATAGTCTTTATACAACTGGAAGTGAAAAAATAATCATTATTCAAAATATTCTAGGTAAAAGCAATATTCAATTTACTTCAATCTCAGATAAACTTTCGGATGAAATATTGCAATGTGGTATTGTTTATTTTAAAAAGTACAGAGATACTGATACTGATCCAAGTGCTAAAGCAATGGATTTATTCAAGAAAGCAAAAAAATTAGCTGTTGGTAGTATTGCAATTCAAAGATGTCAGGAAAACACAGAAAATCTCCAAGAATGGATTGATGACAGTTCAGAAAGAGAACTTAATAAAAAAATTGGAGAAGATGTAAAATTTATAATGGACTTACTTAATCTTGCTGTAACTACTTTAAAAAATAAAGGTAGTTATCCAAAAGGTTATAATGATCCTTATTCGGATTTACCTTTCAGTGCACAACCACATAATAAGGAATTTAGCAAAGAAGATGTTAAGGCTCAATTATCTAAACCAGATTTTGATTTTGGAAGATTAAAAGATAAAGAATTTAGAATTAATATTTTCAGATTAGCACGGGATATTCCAAAAAAATGCAAACCAAAACTTGAAAACATTAAAAATCATATAGGTATTTCAAATGAAATTTATCAGAAAATATCCAATCGGGTAGTGTCGATTTCTTTATCCTGTATTATTGACTATGTCAATAGTAGTGCAAATGAAATGTTTAATACCCCTCCAAGTGTTGGTGATATTGAAATAAATGTGATGGATTCAATAGGTCAATTAGATATGAACAACGAAACGAGAAAAAGATATCTTGAACAAAAACAAGCATTAATGAATATTAAATCAGCTACCGTCAGAAGAAATTCAAAAAGTTCTGGAGGTGGTTGCTATATTGCCACAATGGTTTATGGTGATTATGAGCATCCACAGGTAAAAATTTTAAGAGAGTTTAGAGATAATGTATTAGCTAAATATATTTTAGGAAAATATTTTATTAAAACCTATTACAAATATTCTCCAAAATTAGTAGAAAGATTAAAAGGCAAAGAGAATATAAATGTTATTATTCGTAAAACTTTAAATCAAATTATAAAAATCATAAAAAAATGAAAAAAAAAATATTCACAATATTCTTATTCACAAGCATTAGTGTTTTTGCTCAAAATAATATAACTAAAGAAGATGTAGACAAACAAATTAGTGTTTTAAATGGAAAAATAAATTCCCTTAAATCCGAAAACAATAAATTTAAAGGCGAAATCAACAATCTTAATTCAAATATTTCAAATGTTAATCAAAAACTCGAAACACTTGACCAAAAAGTACAAACCACTGCTTCGGATATTCAAAAGACTAATTCAGAGTTAAATGGAAAAATAACAAATTCCGAAACAACAACCAATCAAAAATTTACACAGGTCGATAACTCATTGAGTAAAAATTCTTTGTGGTCAATTATTGGGATTTTAGGAGCAATTATAGTTTCAGGACTAGTATATTGGTTAGTGAGCAAACGCCAAACTACCGACAAAACGGATGTTGAAGCACAAATTAGCAGAACTAAGTTGTCTATTGAAGAAAGCCTAGTGAGTGAATTTGGTAAACAAACAGAATTATTAGAAACACAAATTAAGATTTTAGAGCAACAAAAAAAGAATGTCACTATAACCCAACAGGAAGCTGAAATCGACCATTCTTTAGCACTTAAAGTAGCTGACGAAATTACACTTATTGAACGTAACATTAGTTTAATGGATCAAAACGTAAAAGGATTAAAACATTTAGCTAGATCGGTTTCTAAATTAAAAGACAATTTATTAGCAAATGGCTATGAATTACCAATATTATTAGGAAAAAGTTACAATCAAGGTATGAAAGTAATAATTTCAAGTTCTATTCCTGATGAAAACCTTGAAGAGGGCGTAGAAATAATCACGAAGGTATTAAAACCACAAGTTAATTACAAAGACATAATGATTCAGACAGCACAAATTGAAGTTTCAGTTGGTTAAAACATAAATTATGAGAAATAAAATAGATTACGGTATAGATTTAGGCACAACAAATTCTGCCATTTCAAGAATGGAAAATGGCAAGCCAACCATTAAAAAATCAGATTATCAAGAAGATACTACTCCTTCTTGCGTAAATGTTAATAAGAAAAAAGATTTTATTACGGGAAGAATAGCTTTCAATGGAATTAAAATTGAAAATGCTAAAGTATTAAAAACGTTTAAAAAAAATTATAATGCTACTTACACTGAATTCAAGAGAACAATGGGTACGACACATTCTCACGAAAACACATTTTTAGGCAAAAGTTTATCTTCCGAAGAATTATCGGCAGAAGTTTTAAAAAAATTAAAATCATATATATTAGATGAAAATGTTAGCTCTGTAGTAATTACAGTCCCTGCTAAATTTTTAAATCCACAAAAAGAAGCAACATTAAAAGCAGCTGAATTAGCTGGTTTCAAAAATGTAGAATTGCTACAAGAACCTGTTGCAGCAGCTACCGCTTATGGTTTAGATGCCAAAAACAAAAATGGTTTTTGGGTAGTTTTTGATTTTGGTGGTGGCACATTTGATACAGCTCTAATTAAAGCAGAAGAAGGTATTCTTTCCGTAAAAGATACAGCAGGTGACAATTGGTTAGGCGGCAAAAACTTGGATAATGCAATTATTGACGAAATAATAATTCCACATTTAAAGGAAAATTTTGCAATTGATTTTGTGCTTGATGATCAATTAAAGTTGCAAATGTTGAGGGATGCTGTAAAACCTTATGCTGAAGAAGCAAAAAATCAATTATCATTTAAAGATAAAGTTTCAATTTTATCTGGTATGGGAGATTTGCCATTTGAAGATGAAAATGGAGAAGAACCTGAAATTGATTTAGATGTTTCAATAGAGGAATTGGAACGCGTTCTATCACCAATATTCCAAAAAGCTGTTGATATAACCAAAGAACTAATTCATAGAAATAATCTTAAAGCAAAAGATATAGATGCTCTGATTTTGGTTGGTGGTCCCACTTATTCTCCTGTACTTAGAAAAATGTTGAAAGAGCAAATCACAGATAAAGTGGACACTTCTATTGACCCAATGACAGCTGTAGCAAATGGAGCTGCGCTTTTTGCTTCAACATTGTCAGTTTCTGAAGAAGTGAAAGAACAAAACCGTGATAAAACCAAATTGCAGTTAGAGGTGAATTATGAAGCTTCAACGGTTGAACTCGACTCACTTTTAAATATATCAGTTTTAAAAGATAAGACAATTGGAGAAATTCCATCCGAGGTTTTTGTCGAAATTGTATCAAATGACGGCTCTTGGTCTAGTGGTAAAAAACAAATTGGAGAGAAAAAAACATTATTAGAGGTAATTCTTAATGAAGGGGTTTCTAATGTTTTTAATATTAGGGCATTTGATGGAAAAGGGAATAAAATAGAATGCCAACCCGAACAATTTAATATTTTGCAAGGTATTGGTGGGCTAGAAGGAATGACGGTGTTACCTTATCACATTTGTATTGTAAAACATTTCGAAGATGAAGATAAAGACTTAATTGCTTCTGTAAAAGGATTAGAAAAAAACAATAAAGTTCCTGCTGTTGGTGTTCGTAATGGTCTTCAAACCCGAAATGAAATTAGACCAGGAATGGCCTCTGATATTATCAGAATTCCAATATATCAAGGCGATTATAATGCAGAGCGTTCAAATCCTCTACTAAATGATTTAGTACAAGAAATCATTATTACAGGTGAACATTTACCGAAGCTTTTACCAATTGGTAGTCCGGTAGATTTAACTATTAAGGTCGATCGCTCAGAAAAAATGAAAGTTACAGTTGAATTTCCAACAATTGAACATACAGAAGAAGTAGAAATCGTAATTCAACAAAAAGAGCCACCAACATCAGAATTTTTAAAGGATGAGTTACATAAATCAATACGAAAAGCAAAAAATCTAAAAAAAGAAAAAGTATTAGATAATTTGCAAAAATTAGACAGTCAATTGGATAATGAAAGCGGTAGTGCAGATGGTAAAATGCAAATTCAGGATGGCTTACGAAAAGAATTATTGATTTTAGATGAAGCAGAAAAAACTGCTGAATGGCCTGAAATTGAAAAAGAACTAAAAGATACATTTTATGAGTTTGAGGATTTGATAAATAAAATAAAAAACAATGGTGATGATGAAGATTTAAAAATGGAGAAAATAGAAGCCCATATACAAGAATTTAGAGAGAAAATTGAACAAATAATAAAAACGAAAGACCGTAAAGAAGCAAAAGAACTTATCTCTGAAATTAACGGCTTAGATTTTGAATTAAGAAATATGGTGTCTGGAAATGCTATGGATGTTCAATATATGAGAATGTTTAATGACCAATTTGACGAATTTAATTGGACTGATAAAAATAGAGCTAAACATCTTACTAACCAGGGTATTGAGCTTATAATGAATGGAAGAAATAATGCTCTTAGACCATTATTAGTCCAGTTAGTTAAATTATTACCAAAAGGAGAAATACCAGGAACACTAGGATAATATGATAATTAATAAAGGTTTCATAATTGATAAGTATTCAGTTTTATTTAATATAAAACAAAATCGCTATGCAGAAACATACAGAGTTAAAGGGAATGACGGGAAACTATACTTCTTAAAGCTTTTTAATTATTCTCAATTACATAAATCTGCCTTCGATGAAAATAATAATATTCTTGAAATAGAATTAGTAAAATCAATTCAACACCCAAATTTGGTTAGTTACAAAGACAGCGGTGAAATTGTTATTGATAATAAGAAATATGCCTATCTGGTTCTAAATTTTATAGCTGGGGAAACCTTATCCGAAAAGATAATTCGTGAAAAATATAAATCGCTTTATGATATTAAAAACATAATTATTGAAATACTTGTAGGTTTAAAATACTTGCATCAACAAGCCAACCCTATAATTCATAACGAAATTACATTACAAAATATAATGTTAGATTTAGCACAAGGCAATCCACAAACAAAAATCATTGATTTTGGTTACGCTAGAGAGTTTCATAAATCATCGAAAGTTTTTAATAAAGAAGGATTAAATCCTAATTTTCTTGCGACTGAATGTTTTCATAATATTTATTCGCCACAATCTGATTTGTTTTCGGTAGGTATAGTTTTATACCAATTGATTTACAATTCATTACCTTGGATTATTGATACTTCAAAATTTAAAGGTAAACAGTCTGAATTAGAAGATCAAATTGTAGAAGAAAGAAAGAAAAAAATAAAATTTCCAAATGTTTCTGATGATATTATTGATTTTGATGATGAGATAACTAATATTATTAAAAAAGCATTGCATACTGATACAGAGGTTAGATTTAGTTCTGCGGATGAATTTATAAAAGCATTAAAAGGCGAAGTAATTGTTGATGATATTGATACAATTCAAATTCAAAAATCCGATAAAGAACCCAATAAGAAGAAAACAACATATAGTTCAGTAGCAAAAGGAAAAGGGTTTAGTGCTATTGCAGGAATGCAAGATTTAAAAAACCAACTTCAAATTGATGTTATAGACGCACTTCGTAATCCGGAAGAGTATGAAAAATACGGCGTAACTATTCCAAATGGAATGTTATTATTTGGTCCACCTGGTTGTGGTAAAACATTTTTCGCAAAACATTTTGCGGAAGAAGTAGGATTTAATTTTATGCTAATTAAACCATCGTCATTAAAAAGTCGTTATGTAAATGCAACTCAAGAAAACATTGCAAAAATGTTTGAAGAAGCAGAAGAAAACGCACCAACGATTATTTTTATTGATGAAATGAACGAATTAGTGCCTAATCGAGATAGTGATGCTCACGAAATGTCTAAAAGTGCTGTAAATGAAATGCTAGCACAAATGGATAGGACAGGTGAAAAAGGAATATTTATAATCGGTGCTACTAATTATCCGCATATGATTGATCCTGCTATTTTAAGAGCAGGCAGATTAGATAAAAAATTCTATTTATCGCCACCTGATTTTGAAGCAAGAAAAGCTATGTTTGAAATGTACCTTAAATCAAGACCAATTGACTTTGGTATGGATTATGAAAAATTAGCAACGTTAACAGATAATTTTGTTGCAGCTGATATTGAACTTTTAGTAAATGATGCTTCAAGAAATGCTTTAAAGAATAAAGGAAGAATTAGTATGGAAACACTTGAAAATATCCTTAAAAATTACAAACCATCTGTTTCAATAAATGAACTAAATAAATACGAAGAGCTACGTAGAAAAATGGATGGTGAAAATAATACGATAAATAATAAAACGAACGAACGTCCAATAATAGGTTTTAAAAAATAGAATTATATGAGTTTCTTAGAAAAATGGATAGAAGATATTAATGAATTTCATCAAAGAAAAATAAATTATGAAAATCAATTTTTTGTAAAGAAAATTTTTGTAAAAAATAAAATTAGTGATATCGATTTTATAAATAAAATTGATGCTTTTTTTAATGAGGAGTTTTTATTAAAAATAAAGTAACTATTCAGCTTGCAATTTAGCGATAGTTTTAAAAGCAAACAAGATGTTTTGCCCATTTTTGATGCAGGTGTCTGTCACAGATCGAAT